>JBBTVP010000021.1:0-4702 GCA_038063175.1 Patescibacteria group bacterium | reverse complement strand
CATGAATTTCCCGAACAGGAAGCGGATCCAAAAATTTCTGAATGTCTCCGGGATGGATTACGGTAAGCCCATCTGGTTTTTTGAATCCGGATGCAATTTTCGCAATAAGTTTATTCGGCCCAATCCCAACCGAGCAAGTAAGTTTTTCGGTTTCGAGAATATGCTTTTTTATTTCCCTTGCTAGTTCTTCTGCCTCTTTCCATCTGTCTTTTTCCCCTTGTCGCATGTCACTTGTCACTTGCAGCTCAAGGTATGCCTCATCAATACTTGCGGGTTCGAGCACTCCGCCAAGCGTACCGAGGTATTCCATAATAGAATGCGAAACCTCGCGGTAGCGGTGGTGACGTCCGAGTAGAAAAATCACTTTTGGCTTTCCCTCCTGCCCTGCCGCCTCTGACCGACGCCACGCCTCTGTAATCGGCATCGCCGACCGAATCCCATAGACGCGGGCTTTGTAGTTCGAAGTCGCTACCACACCACGGCCGTGTCCCTCTTTTGGATCAGATCCCACGACAATCGGAAGCCCTGCAAGCCACGGTTTGTCACGTTCTTCAACCGCTGCGAAGAACGCATCCATATCGACATGAAGCACAATGCGACCTTCCATTTACTCCACCACCTCGAATCCCTCGAGCATCTTAAACGCGCCTTCTGAAACTTCTACTTCGCCGATTTCATGGAGCCCTTCGCCAGCGCCACCCTTCAACCATTCGGTAAATTCTTTAAGCGCGTCTTCATTTCCTTCAGCTTCAATCCGGACAGTTCCGTCCGGTTCATTTCTGATAAATCCTGAAATTCCCCGACGCGCTGCTTCGTGTTTTACCGTTCGCCGGAAAAATACCCCCTGCACGCGCCCGAGAATTACAACGTCCATATGTTTCAACATGAACCAATGGTAGCAAATTTAACAGAACATCGCATGCAACCCCTTCGCGTAAATGCCCTGCCTGTATGCTATTTTGTAGCTGTATTATTAATCCGCAGATTGCCATGAAATTTATATATCGGCTTTTCAAAAAAGCCATTTTCCTCAAATCGTGGCTTATATACCGAGCCATCATTCGACCAATTCTCTTCCGGTTCGATTCGGAAAAAATTCACGGAATACTTACCGGGTTCGGTGAGCGAATAGGAAAAAACGCAGTTCTGCGCAGAATACTCCGGGTGACATGGAAAATCACCTCGCCGGAGCTCGTACAAAATATACACGGCATTCACTTCGAAAATCCCGTGGGGCTCGCCGCTGGATTCGACTATGAAGCTCGACTCACCGGCATTCTTCCCTCGATCGGATTCGGATTCGGATCTGTCGGCACCATCACGAACAGACCATACGAAGGCAATCCAACACCGCGTCTCGGCCGACTCATAAAATCGCGCTCACTCATGGTGAATAAGGGATTAAAAAATGAGGGGATTCACAAAACCCTCGAACACCTTACGGGAAAACAATTTGGAATTCCCATCGGACTTAGCATCGGAAAAACAAACTCCCGCGAGACAACTTCGCAGCATGACGCAATCGAAGACATCATCTCTGCATTCCGCGAAGCGGAACATTCACCGACGCCTTTCGCCTACTACGAGCTAAACATAAGCTGCCCCAACCTTTACGGTAATGTTGAATTTTATTCACCCGAGCACCTCGGCGAACTCCTCGCCGCCGTAGGATCGCTCGCGCTCAAAAAACCGCTCTTCATAAAAATGCCGATTGAAAAATCGGAACATGAAGTTATCGCGATGCTCGACGTCATTACCTCTCATCGGGTTCAGGGAATCATTATCGGCAATCTCCAGAAAAATCGGCAAGATCCATCGCTCGATCCCGCGGAACTCGCGCGCTACCCGCGCGGCAACTTCAGCGGAAAACCAACGGAGCAGAAATCGAACGAACTTATCCGTGCCGCGTACCGGCAATGCGGAAAGAAACTTACCATTGTCGGGTGCGGAGGTATTTTTTCTGCCGAAGACGCATACCGAAAAATACGACTCGGCGCGTCGCTCGTCCAGCTCATCACCGGCCTCATTTTTGAAGGACCACAACTTCCCGGCAAAATTAACCTCGGACTCATGCACCTCCTTCAACGGGACGACGCGCGGCACATCGGCGACGTAGTGGGAATGGATGCATGACGTTATTCAGATAGGAAAATATATTCCAGCTTCCTCGCGTTCCCGTGCGAGAGGAGCCCCCGGTACGACGCGAGCGTGGCTTCGGTGGGAGATTCCTGAATCCGCCGCACCATGCGCCGCTGGGTTGCGCGCCGAAGTATCCGATGATCACAAAAGTGAACCCAGCCGAGGAAATCAACCCCGGAAGCGAAGGTGTTGATGGAAACTTTCTGCGGGTGGAGCTCGAGCGCGAGTTCACTGCGGAGAAAGTCCCTGATCCTCGGAATCAATGCCTCGAGCCAGGCACGGTTTTCGGAAAGCAGCACAAAATCGTCCCCGTAGCGGAGGTAGTGCCTTGCCTTGAGTTCATGCTTTGCAAATTGATCCAACTCGTTCAGGTAGATATTGCAAAAGAGCTGGGAGGTGAGGTTGCCGAGGGGGAGCCCCTTCCCGGGGGCAGTTGAAAAACTCTCGATGACCTCGCGCAATAACCTGAAGGTCGTCTCATCAGAAATGCGTTTAGCAAGTATCTTGAGTAGTATTCCGTGATCCACCGAGGCGAAGAACTTCCGAATGTCACACTTTAGCATCCAGCATGTCCTCGTATGGTTTTGGCTTACCCGATACGCAAACGATCGAAGCCGATCCATGGCGCGGTGGGTACCCTTCCCGATGCGGCAGGAGTATGCATCGGCAAAGAACGTGTGGTCGAAAAACGGGTACAAAACTCGGTAGATCGCGTGGTGGAGCACCCGGTCGCGCACCGAGGCCTTGTGGATGTCGCGGGGTTTGAGGTCGGCAACGCGGAAGTGCCGGTAGCCGCCGTGGCGATAGGTTCCTTCCACAAGCTCATCGTGAAGTTGTAGAATATGCTCAAAGAGATATGCCCCGAAATACTGTACATCTGTTTTCTTCCGCTTCCCCCTCACAAATTCGCTCCACGCAGAAAGGAGATTTTCAATTGAGATAATTTCGTTGTATTCGATACGCCATTTCATATCTTCTCTGATATGCACCTATGCTGAATATACCCTTGAAAGCCCCCCCCCGATGGATACTGCCTATCGTGGAATACGCAAAAGATCTCTACAAGGTATGGATTTCTGTATACCGAAATATTCCGCGGAGCGAACGCATCGGCATCGGACACAAGATTGACGGCTTGTGCTTAGAACTACTTGAACTGCTCCGAAAGGCAACGTACGCTCCCGTCGAGGAGAAAATCACCCTGCTCAAAAGGGTAGGCGAGACGGTTGATGCCCTCCGTTTTTTTATGCAACTCGCGTGGGAAACATCTCTCATACATGCTCGTCCCTATGCGACGCTCGGAGAGAAGATCGAATGCCTTGGGCGCATGGTGGGCGGTTGGAGTAAAGAACTGGCTAGAAGAAACCCCGCGCACGGCGGGGAAAGAAGAGGGTAACAGGAGAGGACCTGGTTGCCGTCGTTCCACTCGTTCGGATGTTCGATCGAGTTCACGTTCACATTCCAACCGCCGTTCGCAGCATTCCAGTTCGCGTTCACGGCCCAGAGAGAAGCATGCGATGCGCCTTCCACGCCACTGCCCTTCGATTGCCGCTCCCCGGCGTTTCTTGGGGCTGTATCGAATTCCGAGTCTTGCTCGATAGCGCACCACACTGATCCTTTTCTTTTTTGTGCGAGGTGTTGCGCGAAAGCTATAGACCGTCGCGCGGAAACATTCCTCGCACCCATTGTAACAAAAAGGACTCTCCCCCGCGTGCATCGACATGCATGCGAAGAAGAGTCCAAGGGTAAGAAATTCAGAGGGCGAGGATCACGAGGAGAGGACCTGGTTGCCGACGCTCCACTCGTTCGGATGTTCGATCGAGAACACGAACACATTCCAACCGCCGTCCGCAGCAGACCAGAACGCGTACACGGCCCAGAGATTCTTCCTCTCGTCGCGAACGTAGAAGATGTTTGCGTAGCCGTTCGTGAGGAGGGTGCCGGATCCACCATTCGGCTGAAGAGATAGGAGGTGGAAGAGATGCGCGAGCGCGGTCTCTGCCCTCGCCTCGCCCCCGAGCTCGGTGATAATCGGGATGTCCCGAGAGAGAACCTTGAGGCGATGGATGCGGAGGTTGGCTACTGCGACGCCCACCTCGATTTTCCCAAGGAAGTGTCTCTTGAAGTTATCGCCGAGAAACGCGATCCGCACCGGACGCTTCCCCGACGTGTCCACGACGAAGTGGTCGGCGGCAACGAAGCGTTCCACGGCCGGAACAACGACGGTACCCACGAAATCAAGGAGGCGATTCGCGCCCTCCATGAGGAGCCCGGCGATCCTCTCGATGAAGTCATCCAAGCCGATGCGGTGGATATCGAGGTCGGTGCCGCCCAACTTCTTCACGGCCTTGTCGATTCGGATCCAGATGTCCGCGGCGAAACCGGCGCCGCTCGCGATTGCAGACGGGCTGTGCTTGCCCATGTCCATTCCTTTCAGTTTGTGGTTTGCCCCTCGCGCCAGCCCAATGCCAGCGCCCCAGGCGAAACCAGTTCAAAGTGCATCTCCATCCCGAATTCCCTTTTGAATCCGAACGTTTTTTCGGCGAAACTGCTGGTATGACAA
>JBBTVP010000020.1:0-6241 GCA_038063175.1 Patescibacteria group bacterium | reverse complement strand
GAGGAATTTTTTGGAAATTAAAAATTGAAAATTGCCTCAATGATAGCCACAGATGCTATAATTGGAACATGGATCCCCGACCAATTTTTTTCTATGTGTTTCTGGGAATTTTAGTTCTCTCGACCGCGCTCCAGATATGGAAGCGGCCGCTCATGAAGCGGTTTGCAAGCCGAATATTCCTTTACTCTGCGGGACTCGCGTTTATCTACTTAATCTGGATTGGGTATCTCCAATTCCAAGCGTTCATGGCGGGGCCCCTTCAATACACCCTGGGGACGCCCGAGGGGCTCAAGTGGTTCTTTGGCTATCTGAAACTTCACTTCTGGAACGAATATCTTTTGTCATTGCCTATCGCGGTTCTCTTTGCGCTCATCGCATCGTGGTTTAACAGGAAATACCAGGAACGGTTTTTTGAAAAAGAAGAGCTCTACTTTATCGCAATAGGCATCCTCCTTACCGGATATCCGGCGTTCATCTTTTACATCCCGCTCGTGCTTATTGCCTCGATCGTTGCATCGCTTGTATTCGTACGACGCGGTGAGCGGTTGCCGCTCTACCACTTCTGGATTCCAACGGCGCTTGTGGTGTTCCTCGCGGTGCACCTGTGGGCAGTGAATCAGGTGTGGTGGGGGCAGTTCAGGTTTTAATGCGATGCCAATATGCGAATGCATGCTAATGATACTAATGCGCGCAACCAACCAGAAAAGCTCATCCATCCACAGCTATCCTATCTTCTTACCGGTATCTGTTTTGAAGCACACAATAATCTCGGAAGATTTGCTCGTGAGCGGCAATATGGAGATTTCTTAGAAAATAAATTTCAGATGTTAAGAATCCCCTACATAAGAGAAAAATATGTAAAAAACACTCGCAACATTTTTGATTTTCTCGTAGATGACAAAATAATTTTAGAGCTAAAAACACGGGATTCAATCATTCGAGAAGATTACCACCAAATACAACGATATCTTCAAGATGCGAAGGTTAAGCTTGGACTTCTCGTTAATTTCAGGAATCGCTACTTAAAACCGATACGCGTTATTAGAATTGATACTGACGTGCCCAGTAAATTCGTATAATTAGCATGCATTAGTAGATTAGCATCGCACTTATGCTTCAAATACCCGAACAAAAATTTAAAGAACTGCTCCTTGCGGATGGCATTGTGAAAGCTCCGGATTTCGATGCGGCGATCAAAGAGGCGAAGCGGATGAACCGTACGGTCGCTTCGATTCTCCTCGAGCAGAATTTTCTGACCGAGGATTACTACGAGAATCTCCTGTCGAAGTTTTATGGGATCCCGAAGGCGAATTTTTCGGAGCAGGTGATCGATGAGACGAGCTTAAAGCTCCTTCCCGAAGACACTGCGCGGCAAAAGGGAGTGATCCTCTTTGGGAAAGAAGCGGATGGTTCGGTGAAGGCCGCAATGCTCGATCCATCAGACCTTGTCACCATTGAATTTTTGGAGAGCCGGCTGCGCATGAAGGTGAAACCCTACCTCGCCTCGCGGGAAGATTTCAGCCGCGGACTCGCCTTTTACGGTGAGCGAGTTACTCAAGATTTCAAAAAAGTAATTGACGAAAGCATCCAGGCATCGGTGCGCGCAAAAGTGGGAGAGAAACAAGCGAAAGATGCCGCGACTGACCTTCCGGTCGTGACGCTCACTGAAAATCTCCTTTCCTACTCAATCGCGCTTCGGGGGTCAGACATCCACCTTGAAGTCTTGGAGGGAGAGGTTTTGGTACGGTTCCGAATTGACGGAATCTTACGCGAGATCATGCGGATTCCGAAAGATGTGCACGCGGCGCTTGTGGCGCGTTTCAAACTGCTCTCGGGGATGAAACTCGATGAACACTTTAAACCCCAAGATGGCAGATTTCGCTACAAGATCGGCGGCGACATTATGGATCTGCGGGTTTCTGTGATGCCTACTTTTTACGGTGAAAAAGTGGAAATGCGGCTCCTCTCTGCAACGGACCGGCCGTTTTCGTTTGAAGAACTGGGCATTGACCCCGAGTATGCGGAGATGATCAAGCTGAACACAAAAAAGACGTTCGGCATGATCCTTATCACGGGGCCGACCGGTTCCGGGAAAACGACCACGCTCTATTCAATCATGAATGCCCTAAACCGGACCGAGGTGAACGTGGTTACGATCGAAGACCCGATCGAGTACTACATGAAATATGTGAATCAGACTCAAGTGAATCCTGCGGCGGGCATCACCTTCGCAAACGGGCTCCGCGCGCTCCTGCGGCAAGATCCGAACATCATCATGGTCGGTGAAATCCGAGATGAAGAAACTGCGGAAATTTCAGTGCATTCAGCGTTAACCGGCCACCTGGTACTCTCCTCGCTCCACACGAATGATGCGCCGACCGCTATTCCTCGCTTCATCGATCTGAAAGTCGCGCCGTTCTTAGTCTCTGCGGTTTTGAATATGGTGATGGCACAGCGGCTCGTGCGGAGGATCTGTATGACGTGCATTGTTTCCTATAAAGTGACGCCGGAGATTGCGACTGCGCTCACGCGTCAGATCGCGGAATTGAAGCTCAACCTGAAAACCGATTTCAAAATTCCCAAAACCATGTTCCGAGGACAAGGATGTCCTTCTTGCGGAGGGAGCGGCTACAAGAGCCGAATGGGTATCCATGAGATTTTAAACATCAGCGAGGCGATTCGGCGCTACATTGTGAATCCGGAATTCACCCTGGACGGCCTCCGGGAGATCGGGCATAAAGAGGGGTATCGGACGATGTTCGAAGACGGCCTCCGGAAAGTGGAGCGGGGGATGACAACCTTGGAAGAAGTGTTGCGGGTCATACGAGAGTAGCGACATGGTGAATGTGACCCCGAACAGCTTCGCCACGGGGCGAGCAAGTGACAAGAAATGAGAGAAGAAATATGTTAAAATAAAACCATTCAACATGTCACTTTTTACTTTTAACTAGTGTATGCGCTTCCACTACGTTGCATTTCAACAAGACGGGAAGATTACCGAGGGAAACGCCGAAGGCAAGGATCAGGCGGAAATTCTCGCGTATCTTGGGAAGCGAGGTCTCCGACCGGTGAAAATTGATCCCATTGTGATTGTTATTGCTGGCAGGAAGAAGTTCTTCGGCCAGCGGATCACCACGACCGATAAGATTTTCATCACGAAGTATCTCGGTCTGATGCTTAAAGTCGGCACGGACCTTTTCCGCGCAATCGACATTCTGATCGCTGATTTTGATAAGCCGGTCATCAAAGGACTCATGGTTGAAATTCGGGGTTCGCTCGAACGGGGAGAGCCGTTTCATTCGACATTCGCAAAATATCCCGAGTATTTTTCACCGGTGTTCATCAACCTGATTAAGGCGGGTGAATCATCGGGAAACCTGAATCAAGTGCTCGAAGATTTGAATAAATCACTCGAAAAGGAAGGCGAGCTCCGGAGCCGCCTTCGGGCAGCGCTCATTTATCCGGTCATCCTTGTAGTGATGGCAGTCATGATTTTGACTTTCCTCGTTACCTTCGCGCTTCCGAAAGTGGCCGAAATCTTTTCAGGCGGCGGGTTCGAGCCGCCAATTTTCTCGAGGATCGTCTTTACCGTCGGTCTTTTTCTTTCAAAATACATCTGGCTCTTCCTTGGTCTGGGGATCCTGCTTATTGCGGGGTCGAGTATATTCTTCTTTAAGACCCAGACCGGAAAAATGATGTTATCGAAAATACTTGCCTCGACACCGATCGTAAAAGGGCTTGTTTCGAAGATCGCACTCCAGCGTTTTGCGGGCACCTTGGGTTCGCTCCTTAGGTCGGGACTCCCGATTCTCGAGGCGCTCGAAATCACCGCGGACGCGGTTGGCAATGAGCAAATTGCTTCAAGCTTGAAACGTATTTCTCGCGAGGGGGTCACAAAAGGTCTCACGGTCGGGGAGGCGTTTAAGCGTGAGGCGGCATTTCCGGCGGTTGTTTCGAACCTCGTCGCGGTATCTGAAAAAGCGGGACACCTCGATGAAATTCTTGCCACCCTCGGCAATTTCTACGAAACTGAAATTGATGCCTCGGTGAAAACGCTCGTTTCGCTGATTGAGCCGGCGCTTCTTGTTGCGATCGGTATTGTGGTTGCGGTGATCGCGCTTTCCATTATTATCCCCATCTATCAACTGGTAGGGCAGTTCTCGTGATGCTATGAAGGGATTTACGCTGATCGAGATGCTCATTACTATCACGGTTTTCAGCATCATCACCGCGGTCGTTGGCTTATCACTCTTTGGTTTCAAAAGAAAGCAGGACCTTGAATCTGAAAAAGTACGGATCACCGCCGCGCTCAATGAAGCACGGCAGCGAGCCACGACGAACGAGGGTGGGAAGCGGTTTGGAGTGCGCATCACAAAAAATGCGAATAATGAATTTTATGATGTAGTTGAACTTCTACCCGGGCGATCGGGGGGTTGCTACAGCGACCCAGATAACGCGCCACCCGTAACGATGGTGCAAAGATATCAGTTGAGGGGAAGCGTGGATTTTATTCAGCCCGCCGGTTCGGGTATCTGGGACATTGTATTTTCACCGCTTTCCGGAATTCCCGATCCGCTTGCCGGACCAGTATGCCACGATAACGAAGTTACTATCTCAATTTCAGGGAGTTTAGATCCTCTCGATCAGCGGAGAATTATCGTCAATGATTCTGGAACAATTATAAATCAATAAATATGCGGATTTCCAATTTCCAATTTACAATTTACAAGCGGGAAAATGGGAATTCGGTACGGGGGCAATCTCTTATTGAGATTTTAGTTGCCGTGGGAGTCGGCGCAATTCTCGTTTCGAGCGCGGCGCTCCTACTGGTGGTTTCAACAAGGGTAGGCAGGGAGAGCCGGTTCATACAGGCGGCATCATTCCTTTCCCAAGAGCTTATGGATGAGGTGGTGGTGTTTGCCGACCGCCACTGGTTTTGTTCTACGACACCAACGTGTGGCCTCTACAGTCTTCAGAAAGGACCGGGAAACCCGTACTATCTCTTAGGGTTGCCGCTTGTCGCAAATTCCGGATCAGAATCAATCACGTTGGACAGTGTAACCTACACGCGGTCTTTCTTAGTAGAAAACGTGATTCGGGACAGTTGTGGCATTGGGAATATCACGGCAAATACCGCATCAGTCCCATCTTGTGACCCAAGTTTTTTCCTTGGCGCCCTTGGTGCTGGTAATGCCGAGGATCCTTCCACACAAAAGGTGACCGTGACAACTACATGGTCCTCGGGAACCGGAGCGTCTCGACTCGTTCGCTATATCACCAGGAACAGAAATGAACTTTTACACCAAACTAATTGGAGCGGGGGAATGAACCAGACAGATTTTCCCCCGGGCGCAAGTGGAATTTCCGTGGTGAACGATCGGTTTGCATCGCACACCTGCATTGATTTTTCGACTCCTGGTTCGATTGAAATAGGTTTTCCATGTCAATGAGACGATTCATTACATTCATCTCAATTATCGGATTTGCCGGACTATTATTTTTTGCGTTTAGCATCTCGGCTGCTTTAGCGAGCCATCCGAGCGGAACTTCAAACATCGACTTTAACGAACCGAACCACTGGGCGTGGAACGACGTGCTCGGGTGGATTGATTTTTGCGATGTAGTTCCCGGGGGAGGCGACTGCGTACTTCCCGTGCTCGTGAGTGCAACTAAAATTGCGGGCTATGCGTCTTCCTCGGTGGGGTTTATCGAGCTTGATTGTGCGACAACATCCGAAACACCGAGCAGCATATGCACGGTCGGCAACAACGGAAATTGGTTTGTATCGAACAACGGTCAAGGCGGACTTGCAGGTTACGCGTGGAACGATGCAATCGGGTGGATTAGCTTTTGCGGAAACGAATTCGGCGGTTCCGTCTACAATAGCGGCACCTGGGCATGCCCAAATAATGGGAGCGAAGTTTCATTCTCCTATCAGGTAGTAATCAATGGAAATACCGGAGATTTCAGCGGTTACGCGTGGAACGATGTGGCGGGGTGGATTAGCTTTAATTGTGGAAACGCGGGAGCTGGCTGCGGCATCGGTTACAAAGTGAATACCGAGTGGCGCGCGATCCCACCTATTCTTTCTCTGGCAAATTTAATCTCAAGCACGTTCGATACGTGCGCAACAGCACCCGAGTGCGGAGCAACACCAAACTCAATCGTATGGCAGGGCACGGTTCCTACAGGAAATCCGGGAAATTACGTGGGTTTCCAAATCGCATCAGACTGCATTCCT
>JBBTVP010000019.1:3986-24041 GCA_038063175.1 Patescibacteria group bacterium | reverse complement strand
GGTGAGAATTGAACTCACGACCTACTCCTTACCATGGAGTTGCTCTGCCGCTGAGCTACGTCGGCACTAGAAAATATGCGAATGAAATGAGCTATATTTTCAGTGCCCCGCAAGATGCGGGGCTACAAGCGAGTATATGGTATAGAGAAAATTTTGCAAAGGTATGCCTCCACCTGCGGCGGGGCAAAAATTTCGCAGTTACGAAATTTTTGAGCCACCTCCCGGGATCGAACCGGGGACCTTCTCTAGACCTACATTAGGTATACATAGAGTCTCTGAAAAATCTTTTTTTCTGAGCCCACGGCCGGAGTTGAACCGACAACCTTTCGCTTACAAAGCGATTGCTCTGCCATTGAGCTACGTGGGCGAAGTGTGGGCAGAGAGGGATTCGCCTCTCGGCGTACTCGCCTCGAGACCTTCAGCTTCTCTTCGAAGCTTGCGGCCCGCGGTTCGAATCTTCCACGGCATCATAGCGCCAAAACCCCACCCTATAAAGGGTGACGTTTTGATCGCAGTGGGCAGAGAGGGATTCGAACCCCCGAAGGCATAAAGCCAGCACGTCTACAGCGTGCCCCGTTTGACCGCTTCGGTATCTGCCCAATCTCAAAGTCCGAACCTACTCCTTTTTATCATCGTTCCCCTTCCCAAACAAGTCAGTGCCAGTTTCACTCGCCCGTTCGTTCATCTTACGGAGCTTCGCGAGTTTCGCATCTACCGAGTTGTTGAAACGAAGAATAAATACCTTCACGCGGCGGAGAAATTTCTCGAAGTAACCGTTCAGCCGATCATCAACCTGCCGCAAGGGAAGCCGAGAAAGCATTCGATCAAAACGCCCGGTCGGGTGAACTGGCTCTCCCGTATCTACCACTCGCGGCACCGCGCGTGCCATGAGATAGACAATTACTCCAAGACTTCCGAAGAGAATAATTTGAAGGATGAAATCGTACATGCGTTATGCGATGCCAATATACGAATGCATACTAATTGTGCTCATAGCGAAAGCCATATTTGTATCATTAGCATGAATGAGCATATTTACATCGCACTTATTACAGTTCGTATCTCGTGAACCGATTCACACGAATGTTCTCGCCAAGTTTTGCCATGGCACTTTTCACCACGTCATGCACGGTCATGCCCGCATCTTTAATGTACGGCTCGGCAAGGAGTTCGTCCACAGTGCCCGGGTTCATTGCCGCAATCTGCATGGCAAGTTCGTGGGCAAGCGCACGGAATGGATCGGCATTCGCCACAAAATCAGTCTCGGAACGAAGATCGAGGAGTACTCCCACTCTTCCCTGGTGGATATAGCTTTCGAGAACGCCGGCGCCCGTTTCACGGTCCGCCCGCTTTGCGGCTTTCGCGTGGCCTCGCTCTTCAATAAGTTTCAGCGCTGCTGCAAAGTCACCCTTCGCATCATCGAGTGCCCGCTTGCAGTCCATCACGCCGGCACCGGTTGCTTCCCGAAGTTTTTGAACAGAATTCATCTTTTATCTCCTACGCTCTAGACCTAATTTCTATTCTCTAATCGCTCGGTTCTACTGCTTCACCTCCGGAGTGGTCTCTGGAACGATTGGCTGCTTTCGTGCTTCTTCGATTGCAGATTCGAATCGCTTCATAACCCACTGCACGCTCGGTTTCGAAAAATCGTTCGCCGGAACCGGATAGTTCACGAGATCAGGATCCGCATCGCTCGAGAGAATGCCGACAATCGGAATTTTGAGCCGTCGCGCCTCACGTACCACAATCTCATGGCTCGAAACTCCGACAACGAGAATCGCATAGGGAAGCTTCGTGATCGTCTCAAGCCCTTTGAAAAGAAATTCGAGTCGTTCAATCTCCTTGTCGAATTGTCCACGCTCCTTCTTGGTGTATTTTTCGAGCCGTCCTGCCTGCCGGTCAGCTTTGAGCTTCAGATAGTACTGGAGCCGCTGGAAAATTGTTTTGAAATTTGTGAGCGTACCTCCCAGCCACCGCTCGGTAACGTACGGGTATCCGAATTTCTCGGCGAGCGCCTTCACATATTCTCGAGAAGCAGGAGTGGTACCAACGATGAGTATAGTTTCGTGTTTTCGCACCACATCGGCGATAAACTGCGCAGCTCGCTCGATCATAGGAACAGTCTGGACAATGTCTAAAATCTCCGCCCCGTTCCTGGTGGTGAAAATATACCGCTGCATGTGCGGGTTCGTTTTTGACTTCCGGCGGCCATAGAGCACCCCGGCTTTCACCATCTCCTCGAGAAGCGCAGGATCAACGTTTGACTTCTCCGCACCATTTGCGGAGTCCCCGGCGAGCTTTTCTTCGTCTTGCTGAACCATCTGCATAAGTACAGGCGATTATAGCCGTTCGGCGGAAGTCCGTCAACCGGGTCGTAGAAATTCGATCAATACGTGGCATTCCGCAATCGAATTTTCACTACCCGGCAAACCGGATCAAAATCTAGCTATATATCGCGAAGTCGCTCCGGAATCACGGCAAGTATACTGTCCTTAAAGCGTTTTTTCGTAAACCGGGCACTCACCCGCGCGACTTCTTCACGGTCAAACGGGGTTCCCAGAAACTGGCGCACTCCACGCATAAGCCCTTCCGGCGTTTGTTCGCTGAAAAATATTCCAGTCACGCCGGGGAGTACAATTTCCCGCGCACCTCCCGCTTCGAGCGCGATGACCGGCGTTCCGCATGCCTGCGCCTCTGCAGCGACAAGTCCGAAATCTTCCACTTGGGGAAATACAAGCGCTTCTGCTTTTGCATACAAACTACGAAGTTCCCGGTCGGAGACAAAGGGAAAAAATGTAACATTCCTCGCCCCGGTTTCTGCCGCTTGCCGGGAAAGGCGCTTCGCTTCCCTGCCCGCTCCCACGATTTTCAGTGGAAGATCGAGGCGGCAAAACGCTTCGAGCACAAGATCGAATTTTTTGTAGTCGAGAAGTCGCCCCGCAGCAAGATAGTAGCCCGCCGGATGATCGATCCGTGGGTCGTGGTAAAACTTCCGGTAATCAACCGGTGGATACGCAACGGTTACTTCGCGGCCATAGTACCGGCGAATTTTCTCGCGGATGAATTCAGAATTTGCGACAATCGCATCCGGTCGTTGCCCCACCCGATGATCCCACCACTTGAGATATTCAAACGCCGGCCGAAACGCAGTCCGATAGACTGGATTCGAGAAATACGTATCCACCTCCCAGGCATACCGGAGCGGCGTATGGCAGTAAGAAAGATGGAAGGTTTCGGGATTATGCCGGATGCCTTTTGCAAAACCAGCGCTCGCAGACACCACGAGATCATAACGATCCTTAATTTTCAGCCCCTCTGCGGCAAGCGGCATGAGCGGTATAAATGGCCGGTGGTGCCGCCGCACCAGATCCCAATCGAGGAAGCTCGTTCCTCTCACCTCGCCCTCAAATTTTCCCCGGGTAAGCTCGGGATCGTAAAATAAAGTATAGATGTGCGCCCCGGGAAAAATCCCGATGAGTTCCTCAAGCACCCGTTCGGCACCGCCGTATTGATTCAAATAATCGTGGAGTATCGCAACCTTCATGACTCTTGCAATAGTGTTTCCTTCGGCACATTATAACATACATCGCATGCACTATATCTTCCTGAAACGCATCATCGACCTCATCGGAGCCACCGTTGGCGTAACTATGATCGCCCCGCTCACGCCGCTTATCGTAGCTGCAGTAAAAATCGAAAGCCGAGGACCTGCGATTGTGCGTCTCCCCCGAATAAGCCAGGGAAAAGTCATCTATGTGTATAAATTCCGTTCTATGGTTGTCGGAGCCCACGCCATGAAACCATCTCTCTCCCACCTGAATGAACGGCGAGACGGACCTTTTTTTAAAATTAAACATGATCCCCGCATCACCCGCGTGGGCAGGTTCCTCCGCAAGTTTCGCCTCGACGAATTTCCCCAGCTCGTGAACGTTTTAAAGGGTGAACTCTCCCTTGTTGGTCCGCGCCCCCACGAACCAGGCGAAGTTTCTCTCTACCCGAAGGAATATGCAAAAATATCTCTTGCCCGCGCAGGAGTCACCGGCCTCTCCCAGGTTTCCGGAGCGTCAAGCCTTCCCTTTCTCACCGAACTCGAACTCGACCGCTCCTACCTTGAACGAAAAAATCTTCTTCTCGATGCGAAAATCATTGGAAAAACACTTGCTATCCTCTTTTTTGATCCGACTGCGGTGTAGCTCAAAAGTTTACAGGGCTTGAAGTTAATAAGTTTGTCATAGTCATAATCATTGTTATGGTATAATTCAGTTATGAATCGTTCCGGCTTCAGTTTAATCGAACTTCTGATTTACATCGGCATCCTCGCGGTGATCTCCGTTCTTTTCATCGGAATTCTCACCACCAGCACAAGAGTGCAAGTCCACGAAATTGCCCTTGCCGAAGTGGGAAACCAAGCAAATTTCGTACTCCAGACTATCCAGCGGCTCGTACGTGAATCAAGTCTTGTCGAAGAGGTGGGACAAGATAACCCAGGAACCCCAAACGTATTCGAGGGTGACAATAACGACACTCAAGAGATCGAAATTTCATACATGAAGCTCCGAATGGAAGATTTTGCAAAAGACCCGACGTGCATCTCGCTTTTGAGCGACGGGATTGTCTACGTAATGCAAGGTACTGGAAGCACTCTTGATAGTTGCAAATCAAACGTTTCGATCTCGAGCTTAATCACAAACAAAGTCACCGTTCCTACGGATACGGATCCCGTCGGTCTCACTTTCACAATTGCCGCAAACGACCCTGCGCGAAACGTCGTAGATGTCCAGCTCACTATGAGCTACCTAAATCCTCCCCCTGGTGGAAATTACTCGAAGATACTCCAAACCGCGGTGGGACGGGTTTCTGCCGCAACGTTCGATAGCGATCTCCTAAGTCCAGCAGGTCTCCCGACGCCTCATAACATTGGCGCGCCCAATAACCCGTGGGACAATCTCTTTGTGAATAATATCAACGTAAGCGGCAATATCTCCCAATCGGGAAATTTCAATGGTACGAATCGCGGCTATATGATAGTCGGCGCACAAACCGATATGAACCAAACATGTAGCGCTATCTGTAGCCAACACGGATTAACTTGCACCACTGGATATAACTTCGCTCAATGCGGTGCAGATTGCAGCGGGGCTGCGGTAAATGATTTTCTACTTCGCAATATTTTATGTACCACACCCATTGTGCCGCCGGCTCCCGGTGCTTTCTGCATCTGCAACTAACGAGAGACTAAAGCGTGAGGACTTTTTTCATACTGGAAAAAATACATTGAGCGTCCCGGGAAGCGATGGGACGACATTTTTTTCTCTCCTCGCCTCTTCGACGGTAACCCAGCGGTAGCTATCTGCCTCCCAATCGAGAACTATCTTGTCGGTATTCACCTCCACGAGCACGGGGTGGATAATCCACGTCTTCTGGTATTTTTCTTCGTCCATCTCCCTCGCCGGTCCGGTACGGATAGAAATAATATCTTTTTCCGTAATCCCCGTTTCCTCGCAGAGCTCTTCCTTCACTTTTTCCTCGATTGTTTTTCCGTCATCGAGATATCCACCGATCGCGTTCCAGAAACCAGGGTAGATGTTCATGTTTGCACTCCGCCGTACGAGGAGAATTTTATCGCCGTTTTTTACCACACAACTTATTGCGGGTCGAAAACGTAAATTCGTAAAATCTACCTGACCCGATTTTGGAACGAATGCATCCCCTTCCCCGATGTATTCGAACCGGAGTATTTTTTTACCGTCACGCTCGATGGTTTCAGTGAACATCCGGAATGATCGAATGAATAGAGAATGCTTTCCATAAAGTGCTCGGTACACCACCATTTCTTCGAGCGTTTCGCTATGGAAGGCAACGCCAAGTACCTGATATTCTTCGCCCTTGAAATGCCGGTATCGCCCGAGCTTCAACTGTTTCGCCTCTTCCGATAATGTGAGTTCACTCATGGTTTTTAGTTTACACAAATTTCTTGAGTACCTGAAAATCTTTCTTCAGCGTTTCAAGGAGCGAGTTTGTGTAGAGCGCAGCAGCCGGGTGGTAGAGCGGAACAAGATGGATTTTGCTGTACGATGTTTTTCCCTCGAACACACGGCCATGGATTACGCTGATACTCTTGAGTTCATCAGCGAGTCCCAGTTTCGGCATGAGGTACTGCATAGAAAATCGTCCGAGTGTTGCGATAATTTTCGGCTGGATAATTTCAATCTGCCGGTCGAGAAATGGTGCGTACGCTTCGATTTCGTCAGGAAGAGGATCTCTGTTTTCCGGAGGGCGATCCTTCACAATATTTGTAACGTAAACGTCTTTCCGATCTATCCCGACAGACGTCAGTAGTTCATCAAGGATACGTCCGGCCGCAC
Organism: Patescibacteria group bacterium; assembly: GCA_038063175.1. GTDB lineage: Bacteria > Patescibacteriota > Minisyncoccia > UBA6257 > 1-14-0-10-40-38 > JBBTVP01. Next base: position 17,676 of record JBBTVP010000019.1, on the reverse strand, counting down.
CGCAGAATGGCCTGCCGGTCGCTGCTTCGTTTTTGCCAGGAGCTTCGCCGACAAACATAATACTCGCCGCGTGATTCCCTTCCCCGATTACCGGAAACACTTTGTTTTTTGTTCGCTCCAGGTAGAGCGGGAGATGTTTCCCCGAAACTATTTCATCGCGAATGGTACGGAGGAGTTCGGTGCGACTTGGCATGTGGCGAGATTTAAATAGTGAGGATTTAAATATTATCGTTCCCGTATCGCTTCTCGTACACTTCCGGCGCCTCCCGCTTCAATAATTCTCTCATTGGGTCTTTCCGGGCAATTGCTTTAAATTGCGTTCCCCGTGCGGCACCCCCTTTCACCTTTTCCGCAAAGCTTTGAATCAACCGCGAACATTCAACTACGAGCCCGCTTAAATATATAAACCTTTCAGTATTTAAATATCCGTTGTCGAGCGCCACATAAAGCTGCGCGCGCACCTCACCCGCAGATCCTTTCGCGATGTAGAGATAATTCAAAAATTCCTGCTGCGTTCCACGCTCGAACCCCTCGGCGATGTTACTCATCACAGAAACTGCCGCACGTTGAATCTGGTCTTTGAACCCAAAATCGCGACATTCTTTCAGAGAATCATATACTCCACGCGCAAGTTCTCGAGATTTTTGGAAGCAGATCAAGTCCTCAAATTTTTCGATGGTTGCCATACTTTTACGATATTTAAATATTCCAAGATTTAAACATTTAAATGCTGTAGTTTATATTCTCTTATTTCTACCTTTAAATTTTAAAAAATTGCTTCATTTTTTCGAGCGCCTCACGCCGCATAGAGGTAGCGTGCTTCTCGTCTGGCGTCATTTCCGCAAACGTCTTTGTTGCACCTTTAGGAACGAAAATGGGATCCCATCCAAAGCCGGACTCTCCTCGGGGGACATCAACGATAGTACCCGAAACGCTTCCCGTGAAAATTTGAATACCATTATCATCCGCAAAAGCGTAACAAACACGGGCGACCGCACTCCGATCACGTCCATCGAGAAATCGGCAAATGCCTTCACGCCCCACTGCCTCGAGAAACCACTTTATGAGTGGACCAGGAAGTCCGCCGAATCCCTCGCAAGAGAGCGATACGTCTTCGACGAGTACTGACTTCTCAACCGCTTCGTATGCTCTCGCCGCCTTATCGCGCACAATTGTTTCGAGATCAAGCGACTGAATTTCGGGCAGGTCGAGCGCCACGTGGTCAACTGGCATGTGAAAAAAATCAGCGAGATACTTCGCCTTTCCTGCATTCCCGGTAATGAATGTAATCCTATCGATTTTATCCATTTATTCGAGCGATATTACCTGAATTCCCTTCTCTTTTACTTCTTCCTCGGACCAAAAAAGTTTATCGATTCTAAATTTCCCAACATACGATACCTTCTTTTCAATTTTTCTTCCCGTATATTTTTTTGTCTTTGGATCCCATTCTTCGAGCACCAGTATATCGCCCTCACTAATTTCAAAATCATTCAAACGCAACTCAAACTTTTTCTTTCCTGAAGCTACTGCATCGAAATATTCCGGCCAGATTTTTTTATTGATAATCGCCATGATGGGGCAGCTTTTTTATAATCTATTTTCTTGTTATAGTAATCTTACTAGTGCGGGAAAACTGGCCAACCCCAATCTTCTCTCTTGCAGAGACGTCTTTGCTCGGGAGCGACACAGTTTGGCTGCCGCGAATGTTGAGTAATGGGGCAATGCGCCCTTTGTACAAATGCTCAGCTACACTTCGCGGCTTTTTATTTCCCATGGCACTTCTTGTATTTCTTTCCGCTACCGCCCTTCGACAAGCTCAGGGCGTCGCTCTTATTTTTTGTGGTGCGGCGCATCTACCATTCCACATTTTTTCCACTTATACACGTGTCCGGTTTCTGGATTAATCGCTCCGCACGGGCATGGATCGTTTCTGCCAACTTTTTTCGAAGGAAAAGGTTGAGAAGCAACAGGTGACATGGAAAGATGCGCCGTGTCGCTTGTTGCTTGTTGCTTGTTGCCGTCCTTGTCGCTTGCTCGCCCCGTAGCGAAGCTGTTCGGGATCACATTTAACTTGTCGCTATTTTCTCGAATCCATTCTTCGTACCCGCGAAGCATTTCCTGAAACATAAGGTGCCCTTCACGTCGGTACTCAACAAGCGGATCATGCTGCCCGTATGCGCGGAGACGAACAGACTCCTGGAGCGCTTCCATATTTTCCAGATGATTCATCCAGAACATGTCGAGCGCACTTAGTACCATAGGCAATACCGTTGGTGAAAAGGTTAATGTGGAATGGGAAATGTTTTGATTTTTTTCAACCATTTCACGTTCAACATTCTCGCTCTCTGATTTTTCTTTTCTACTTTCCACTTTTAACATTCCACTTTCAAGCAGCTGCTGTCGTTTACGATATATCGCGAGCCGCTGCTTATTCAGCACATCGTCGTACTCCAAAAGGTGCTTCCGAGAATCAAAGTTCATTCCCTCAACTTTGCCCTGTGCCTGCGAAATAACCCGGCTTACCATCCCCGCCTGGATCGGCATGTCTTCCGGCATTTTGAGCGTCTCCATGAGGCGCTTAATGCGATCGCCCCCGAAAATGCGCATGAGGTCGTCTTCGAGCGAAAGGAAAAATTGCGAAGAGCCAGGATCCCCCTGCCGGCCTGACCGGCCGCGGAGCTGGTTGTCGATGCGTCGCGATTCGTGCCGCTCGGTACCAATCACATGGAGACCTCCTGCCGTCCTGACTTTTTCTGCCTCCTCTTTTGTTGCAGGATTACCTCCGAGAATAATGTCGACGCCTCGCCCTGCCATGTTTGTCGCAACCGTGATCCCGCCTGGTTTTCCCGCCTGAGCGATGATCGCACCTTCCCGTTCGTTATTTTTTGCATTCAAAACTTCGTGCTTTAAGCCAGCAGCAGAGAGTGCTCGAGAGAGATCTTCATTTTTTTCAATTGAAACAGTTCCGATCAAAACCGGCTGACCCTTCGCGTGCCGCTCCTTCACATCTGCCACAATTGCCGCGTACTTGCCCTGCTTCGTTTTGTAGACCAAGTCCGACGCATCCGCACGAACCATGGGTTTATTCGTGGGAATGGAGGTTACTTCAAGCTTGTAGACTTTATCGAATTCCTCGGCGGAAGTTTCTGCGGTTCCAGTCATTCCCGCGAGTTTCCGGTAGAGCCGGAAGTAGTTTTGAATAGAAATCGAAGCGTACGTCCGAGATTCTTCGCGCACATAAACGCTTTCTTTCGCTTCAATTGCCTGGTGGAGTCCTCCCGAGTAACGCCTCCCGAGCATGAGTCGCCCCGTGAATTGATCGACGATGATGATCTCCGCCCCCTGCCCTGAGCCCGTCGAAGGGTTTTTTACCACGTAGTCACGGTCTTTGAGGTAAAGCTCCTTCGCGCGGAGTGACTCCTGGAGGTAGTGAACAAGCCGCAGGTTTTCCGGAGCATAGATATTCTTTATCGAGAGCATTTTTTCGATCTGGTCGATTCCCGCTTCGGTAATATCCACACTCTTCAGTTTTTCATCAACAATGTAATGCGCTTCCCGCTCGAGACGGCTAACCGCACGTGCGAACGTTTTATACGCATCGCTCGAAGCCCGATCCGGTGCCGAGATGATGAGCGGGGTTCTCGCTTCATCAATTAAAATCGAATCCACCTCGTCGATAATCGCAAAGTGCGGTTCACGCTGGACCTGTTGTGTTTTCCCATACACCAAATTGTCACGAAGGTAATCGAATCCAAATTCGTGATTCGTGCCGTAGGTAATGTCTGCACGGTACGCTTCGGCCCGCGAGATCGGACGAAGGTATTCGGACTGAACTGCAAAAGCACCAGTCGTATCGCGCTCTTTATCGATCATACTCTCCTCGCGGAGAGGTTCATCGGGAACTCGCCCCTCCTTCGCTAAAGCTTCGGCGGGCAAGCCAGAATACTGCGGATCGTATGCGAAAGCTCCGTCGTGGACGAGACAAGCAACGGTGAGCCCGAGCGCGTGATAGATCTGACCCATCCACACAGCGTCCCGTTTTGCGAGGTATTCGTTTACCGTCACGACGTGCACTCCGCGTCCTGCAAGTGAATTTAAATAGGTCGGGAGCGTTCCCACGAGCGTTTTACCCTCTCCGGTTCGCATCTCGACAATGCCTCCACCGTGGAGCGCAGTGCCTCCCATGATTTGCACATCAAAGTGACGCTGTTTCAAAGTGCGCTTCGCGGATTCGCGAACGATCGCAAAAGCCCGGGGAAGCACACGATCGAGTGCTTCCTTCTGCTTCTCCCATTCCCCGAGATCACGAATTTCCTTCTTCAGCTTTTCACTCTCCGCGAGAAGATCGGGAAGAGAAAGTTTTGTGAGCTCTGGTTCAAGCGCATTTACTTTTTCTACTTCCTTCCGTAGCGCCGTATCAGACTTGAATATTTTTGATACAAATTCGAACATAAATAAGCATTGCCCATGATTAAAGGGCCGCTTTATTCTAGCTTAAAAACGCCAAAAAAACGAATGAGGACCTATGGGATCTACCTATGTTCATCCTGCACTTCCTTGTAGCGCTCAATTTCCCGCTTCAATTTGTCGCGAACTCGATCAATTGCAACACGGAGATCGAAGTCTTCCTCTTCCGCGCGCAACACCTTACCCGGAAGACGGAGATCGGCTTCTGCTCGAAACACATCCCCCTTCTTGTGGTGCCGAGTCGTTCGTCCAACTTCAATCCAAATTTCTACCGCACCTTCCATATCCCACCGCTCGACGAACTTTTCAATCCCCCCAAGCTTTTCATCAATATAAATTTTGAGCGGTTCCGTAAGGTCGATGCTCGTCGCTTTTAAATGTAGTTTCATCCCGTTAGAAGCAGGATGCGACCCGGCGCATCCGTAAAATGAATAATTAATTTTGTTTTCATGGTGGTGGCAAAGTTTATGCAAGAACTATCGCTAACGCCCAGTTGCTTCTAACGGGATTCCCCTACCCGCATGATTTCTTCCTCGAGCATTATACCAAATTTTTCCTTCACCTTCCCCTTCACCATCCCGATGAGCGTTTCAATATCCGCCGCCGTTGCCCCTCCCGTGTTTACAATGAAATTCGGATGCTTCTCTGACACCTTTGCACCACCAGCAATGCTCCCCTTCATACCCGCTTCAGAAATAAGATACGCCGCAGGCACAACTGGAAATGGATCCTGCTTTATAACTTTTGCGAGAGACTCCTTGAGTGCGGTCGGAATCGAAGTGACCGGAACATTTTTAAACACGCTCCCCGCATTCGGAAATTCGATAGGATGACGCTCCTTCCGATATGCGATCCGGCTTTCTCCCGCGAGACGAATCGCATCCGATTCCCCGGCTTTGAGCACAAGCGTTGCCTCGATCACAACTTCATTCCCCTTCTCTTTAAAAATGCTCGTGCGGTATCCGAACCTACACTCTGTATTTTCACGCTTCACCATCTTAAAATCGTGATCTTCGATATCGATACTTACTACCTTATGCACTGAATCCTTAATCTCGCCGCCAAATGCTCCTGCGTTCCCACGGATCGCACCTCCCAACGTTCCCGGAAGTCCCCCCGCCCACTCGAGCCCGGAAAGACCAGATGCAGCCGCAAATGTAAGTAGCTTCTCCATAGACACGCCGGCTTCAGCAATGATCTGGGTTCCGTCACAGCGGATTCCTTCGAACAGGGGTCGAATTACGAGCCCGCGGAATCCTTGGTCGGATATGAGAAGATTCGTTCCGCCCCCGAGAATAAATATGGGTATGCCGAGCGTGCGCCCCTCCCGGAGTGCGGAAATGAGCTCCTCCACGTTTTTCGGTTCGCAAAAATAGTCGGCGGGGCCGCCGATTTTCCAATGCGCGTATTGATCAAGCCGAACGTTTCGCTGAAGCATGAGAACAAAAGACTACGAATGTTCCACAAAGGTTACAAACTTCGGTGAGTCGCCTCGAGGGCTGCACGTGGCCTGCCCCGTACCAAAATTGGATTGAATTGCCCGGTGGGACTGCACGTGGTGACCTCTCCGCCACCTCCGCCAGTTGGCGGATTGGGCGGATTGCGATTTGCGACCACTCGCTTCGCTCGTGGACAAATCGGGAACAATTCTATTTGTGTTGAACCTGTCCGCCTTTGGCGGATGAGTGCTCGCTTGTTGTAGTCCCCTTGAGGGCTGCACGTGGTGACCTCCAATTCTATTTGTGTTGAATGAGTGCTCGTCCATGCAGCCCTCAAGGGGACCGATTTTACTTCGTAAATTGTAGCACAAAGAAATAAGAAAAAAGAACGCTTTCTTTCATAAAATTGACTTTTTGCATCCTCGAAATGCTTGAAAACCAAAAGCCCCGCTTGCGCGGGGCTTTTAGCCACAAATAGATTGACTGACCCGCCTTCGCACAAGGCTTCGGCGGACAGGCATTCCTCGATCGATATCGTCGCCGAGGAACACTCACACTCACTCTCCCGGGATTATACCCTAGAACTTCGAGAAAATCAAGTACTATCGAATCTCGTACGTCACCGAAACATTCACGCTAATATCCTGACTCCCTGGTTCAATCTGCGGAGGGACAGGTGCTACATCGGTTGCCCCGCCCAAGCCATACGCCGCTTCCTTAAAGAATATGGGGTATCCTCCTCCAGTCGATTCAGAAAACGTTACCACCCGGCGCACCCTTACTCCGTTTGCGGAAGCCATGGCATCCGCTTTCGCGCGGGCTTTTTCGAATGCCTCTTCACGCGCTAAATTCAAATACGTCTCTGGCTCATCAACTTCGAATGAAACATTTTCGATTTGGTTGATACCTTTCGAAGGAAATGCAGCAAGAATCGGCGAAACTTTTTCCGCATCGCGGATTTTTACATTCACCGTTTGGGTAATGGTGTACCCCACGAGCACCTGCTTCCCTCCTGGGTAGAGATATTCATTGCTTTGTCGGATGTAGTCGTATCTCGGGTAGAGACTGTAGTTTGCGGTTTTTATGTCTTCCTTCGCGACACCCTGCTCCTTCACAAATTCAATCGCCGCATTCATCTTCTGTATATTTTCCTTCTGAATCGTTGCTGGATCCTTTCCTTCGGTCACAACCGAAAATGAAATTCTCGTGATGTCCGGAATCGCAACCGATTCTCCCTCTCCGGAAACGGTGATGGTAGCACGCTCCGGAAGGACAGGAAGTCCGAGGATGAGAATTTTCCAGATGATGATGCCGACCGCAAGGAGAATAAGGTTTAAGACTCCCCAAAAAAATGCTTTTGATCCGACTGTTTCGCTAAATTGGTTACTCATGACTTGCTGCTGATTTTATAATTTTTTTAATTTCTTCTTTTTTTAAGCTCGCGGCCCCGACCAGGGCGCCAGCAATTTCCTCGTGAGTGAGGAATTCATCCACATTTTTTGAATTTACTGACCCGCCGTAAATAATCTCTTTCCCGGCGATATGCCCGGATGCTTCAAGTACGCCTCTCATAAACCGGACCATTTCGACCGTATCTTCCGCAGTATCTGCCTGACCGCCGGAGGTAGAACTGATTGCCCAAAGCGGTTCATAGGCAATGATAATTCGCTGGGCACCCCTCGCGAGCGACAAGCCAATTTTGAGTTGCCGTTCGACAACCGATTCCTTCACTCCGCTCGTACGCTCCTCGCGGGTTTCGCCGACACAAAGAATAGGAATCATGCGGTGCTTGAGTGTTGCCGCGAGCTTCCTCGCCACCATTTCATCGGTTTCACCGAGATGGCGACGCCGTTCGGAATGTCCTACGATCACATATTTAACGCCAAATTCACCAAGCTGTGACGCAGAAACCTGGCCAGTAAAAGGACCTTCGTCTTCCGAAGAAAGATCCTGGGCTCCGAGAGATGCTCTCCGGAGGACGTTCGAAATTGGACCAAGGAATGGAAACGGCGGAGCGATCACGAGCTCTTTTACGTCCGCGACCTTCGCGAGCGAAACGGCTTCATCGAGTGAAGCGGGGTTCATTTTCCAATTCGCGATAATTAATTTACTCATAGTAGTTCATTTTCTCCCGCACATCTTCGAACCCGCCGCGCAGGTGAGATTAGAGGTGCGTAGATCCCGCTTGCCCACCGTCCAAATTCTAACAATGCTTGAGTTCGAAGATAGACGGGATCACGCAACATGCTTCCGCTCAAGCTCTCGCGGGCAGTTGCGGGACAATTTGCGATAATTAATTTGCTCATGTTATCCGATTAATTTTAGGAACCCGGCCAACACAGCGAGGTCGATCGCCGCAACCGTCGCTGCTCCCAGGATAAGCGCCACGGCAGCATGCCAAAAAGGAATGCCAAATACGAACGCCGCAACGGATCCTGCCCACACGCCAGTGAAAGGACCTGGTATTGCAACAAAGATATAAAGCGCAACGGATTTCCAAAGAGCTGCACGACGGGAACTTTCATCTAGTTCGCCGAACATGGCGAAGTGATGAATGTGTTTCCGCTTCGTGTAGCTAAAAAGCCAAGTAAGAAAGCGATTCACAAGATAGAAACGAGCCATGAGTGTTTCTGCAATTTTATGCCAGAGGATAAGGAGTGGAATCACGATTCCGCCGCTTCCAAGGAGCGTGAGAACATATGTCTTGACCGGTGAAAATTTGAAAAGACCGGATGCCGCAACGATCGCCCCGTGCGCTTCGAGTGTGGGCGACATCGCAAGAAGTATCGTGGTTATTGCTTCACGCATGGGGATTGATTCATCGAACCCTACGAAATAATGCCGCCGCCTGATCCGGATCTACCGGATTAATTTCAATGCCGGTTCCTTGTTCAAAACCTGCGGGAATCGTGATCCGGGGCAGAATTTCGATATGCCAGTGGTAATGTTCGTACTTGTGTTTCTTCCGCATCGGCGCCGTGTGAATAAAAAAGTTATAGTCAGGATCCCCAAGCCCCTTCTTAATCATGCGGAGCGACGCCTGGAGCGCAGCCACGACGTCAGCAAGATCTCGCTCCTCGGTATTTTCGAAAAATGGAACGTGCCGCTTCGGAAATACTCTTACTTCGAACGCAGTTCGCGACACGAATGGTGTAAACGCGATTGCGCCACGATTTTCGAAAATAACCCGGCTCTTTTCTTTTCGCTCCCAGCTAATCATCGTGCAATGCACACACGTCTGATGTTGCGCCGAGAATTCCCGCGAACCGCGCAGTGAATGGTCAAAATCCGGAGGCACGACCGGAATCGCAATGATCTGGTAGTGAGGATGAAACACCGATGCCCCTGCTTTCGGTCCCCAATTGTGGAATATAGAAATATAGGAAAGACACTCATCGTTCATGAGCATGAGGTAGCGATCCTGAAACGCCCGAAATACGGCGTTCGCATTTTTCGCGGAGAGATCAGGGAAGTCTTGGGTATGGCTCCGAGTGATGACGAGATCATGGTGACCGACGCCATCGGCGATCGAATACGGGCCACGCTTCCCAATCGTGGTACACACGTCGCGATGCACGAATGCGGGAAATTTATTTTCGATCACGACGAGCGACCATCCCTTCCGGTCAGAAACTTCAATGATGGGCTCTGCGTAACCCATGGCACGGGGGTTTTCAAAAATGCATCCGCGGACCGGAGCTTTCTCTCGAATCCCCCGTTCCTTGAAGCCATGGGGGCGTGCGGCGCGCTTCGGTGCAATAACGATCCAATCGCCAGAAACAAGATCTTTGCGAAGCTGGGAGAATTCCATGAAACAAAATTTACAATTTACAATTTACAATACAAAGTATCATAAAAATTTTGTATTTCTTCTGTGAGTAATTGGCTATCGTTCATTGTCTATTGTACATTCGTACCCGCCATCCTATGCTCATAGTACCACTGGAACACATCTCTAGCGATGGGAAGCGTATTTAAACTTCCTTCGCGCGCGTTCTCAACTGCAACAAGAATTGCTATCTCTGGATCATCCGTCGGAGCGTAACCCATAAAAAATGCATTCACTCGGCGCTTATTCGCAATCTGCGGAGTTCCCGTTTTTCCGGCAACCGAGATCGGAAGATTTGAAAGCATGTGAGACGAACCATACGGTTCACGAACTGCATCTTCGAGGCCTTTCTGCACTTCCTTAATTTCTCCTTGCCAATCGGAGAAATCGGCAATAGGAGTCACCGTGCTTCCCTTCCGAATCGATGGCCGGTTTATCACTCCACCATTCCCAAGTCCTGCTATAAAACTTACAAGCTGTATCGGCGTTACCGAAAGATCTCCTTGTCCGATTGAAACGTTGTAGGTGTCTCCCACTCTCCACGCTTCTCCCGAACGCGTTTCTCGTTCATCGGGAGTAGGAAGAAAGCTCTCTCCTTCTGCGGGCAAATCGATCCCTGTTTTCGATCCGAAACCGAGGCGCGCCGCGTACTCCATAATTTTCTGAGCGCCAAGTCCCCCGCGATCGAACGTACCGAGTACGAGATCGATTGGCTGAAGACCCCGTGGGATTCCTCCCCCCGCAAGATAAAAATAGATGTTGCTAGAACGGGCAAGGGCGCCGGCAAGATTCACCCAGCCATGCGCCTTCCAGTCGAGAAAGACCGACGGAAGGTCGGGAAAGTAAGGGTTTGGAATTTCGAGCGCGCCGTCTGAAAAAATCGCGGTTCCCGAATTCAGTATGTTCTCGCGGAGCGCCGCAAGTGCCACCACTGGCTTAAATGTTGAACCCGGGCTGTAGGCGCCAGAGATCGCACGATTGAAGAGCGGTTGCCCTGGGTTATTTAAAATCTCTGCGCGTTCCGGAGCGCGTTTCCGGTCAACGAATACATTCGCATCAAAACTCGGAACTGAAACGAGTGCGAGTACCTCTCCCGTCTTTGGCTGCAGGGCAATTCCCAATCCGGCATCACGCCCGAGCGACGCGAGCGCTTCGGTGAGACGGTGGTAGAAAAATCGCTGCAAATCCGCATCAATGGTGGTCTCGAATGGTTTCCCGGGTTCGGGAGGTGACACAATTCGGTTTCCAACGATCGTCCCTGAAGCATCTTCAAAGAAGATGTACCGTCCGTCTTTTCCGCGAATTTCTTCATCATATTCGAGTTCGATTCCAGATTTGCCAACCACGCTATTTCCCTCTCCAATGCCCGTGTACCCGACCACATGCGCGAATGCGCGCCCTTCGCGATAGATACGACGGTAATCATCCACAATTTGAATCGCTGGCTCGTTGAGCGCCTTTACCGCGATCACTTCTCCGGAGCTCACATCTCGCGCGAGTGGCACCCAGTTATTTTTTACAAGATCAGCTTCTCCAATGAGGCGATCGAACTCGGCTGATTCAAGACGTAAGATATCGGTGATCTTTTCACTGATCGATGCACGTCGCTCTGGATTAGCTAATAAAAAAGTAGAAACATTCAAAAAAATACTCGCCGAACCCTCGTTTTCAGCAATAACCTCGCCGTACCGGTCGAGGATGACAGACCGGTAGCTGGGAAGATTGATTTCCCGACTCACGTTCGCCGAGGCACGTACTTCGTAGAACGCCCCGCGAACCACGTTCAAAAAACCTACCTTCCCGAAAATACCAACCGCAAGGAGCGTGGCGACACCCGCCACAAGGAAAAAAGCACCGCGCGAAGCGGGAAGCGGGGCATAGGGTGTCTCGCGATTTTCCCCGCCATCCAAAAATATTTCTTCAACGTGAAGTTCGGAATTCCGTTTCATTGCCGATGATACGTTCTGCTAAAAGGTATACGACGATACCCACGAGCACATTATAGACGACCTCAATCATAACCGTGAAGGGATCGTTTCCGAGAAATTTAAGATCAGTGATGACATAGGTAATGATAGTGCCTGCGATGACCGCAAGTATCACATTGAAAAATCTATGTCCGGGGAAATGAGGTTTCACAAGAAACACGCACGCGGAGATGATGGCAATAACGATATAGGGCGAACTGAATCCTATTTCAGTTTTTGAAAATATAGTAGCGATCGCGATGAGTGCCGCGTAACTCTTCCATTCACGGAAGAAAAAAACAAGGGTGAGAAGTAGCACGAGGAGTATATTAGGACGCACTCCTCCAACCGCCGCAATTCCACTCGACTGAATAATGCCCGCGAGGAGAACGAGTAATGCCCCTGCCGCAAAGCGACGGGAGAAAATCGAAGATTCCCTCATCAGAGAAGAATATGCACTTCGTCGAGAGTAGCGTCGAACGGAAGCTTAATATCCGCCTCCTCAAACGTACTACCGGGTTCCCCTTTTACCTCTTTCACCTCCCCAATACGAAGCCCGTAGGGAAATTCCTTACTCGCTGTGTAAACATCATCGCCATCGAGCACGTTTCCCGTTTTCACAATAAGGGTGAGGCGCGGTCCACGTCCCCCCACCATGAGCGCATCGTGAGCTCCGTCTCCGATTTTCACCGGGATTTGCCAGTCGGTATCAAAGATCGTGCGCACGATACTTGAGCGTTCGCCCACTTCTTCAACCACACCAAGAAATGTGAAACCGTCCACAGTAACGGTCATTCCTTTCTTGATCCCTTCGGAAGAACCGGCATTTATATTCAAAAGACCGCGGCTATTTGTGGGGTACGTCGAATGGACCTTCGCAGAAACTTCCGGCCGCGCCACGGTTCCCGTATTCCTTGGCTCTTTCGCGAGGAAAAGTACCTCGGCTTTCAGTCGGGCGTTTTCACGCAAAAGCTGCTCCGTCTCCGAACTCCTCCCAAATCCAAGAAGCGCAAGCGGAGCGTGGAGCGTAGTCCGAGTCCCCGCAGCAAGATATTCCCGCACCGGAGTCGAAAACTCTGCGACCGCGAGCGCAGCAACGAAGAGAAACAGCGTTGCGACTACGGGTGCTAAATTCCGCTTCACGTGAGAAAATCTAAAGCTTTATCTCCTTTGGCCGAAGGGGGTTGTCGAGAAGCATGGCATATTTTCCGATGTTCTCAACCGCAACTCCGGTACCGCGCGCCACGCAGGTGAGCGGATCTTCAATCACCGTTGCGGTAATCGCAAGTTCTTTTGAAATAAGATCAGCAATGCCACGGAGAAGACTTCCGCCGCCGCAAAGGTTTACCCCGCGACGAAGAATATCACCTGCGAGTTCCGGCGGTGAGAGCTCGATGACCTCACGGACCGCCTCGGTAATGGAACGGAGCGATTTTGAAATCGCAGACCGAACCTGGGTATCACGGATCACAATTTCCTTAGGAAGCCCCGAAACGAGATCGCGGCCCCGGATCGGCATTTCGAGCTTCTCCGCAAGCGGAAGCGCGGATCCGATCTCAAGTTTCACCGATTCGGCGGTCGGCTCCCCGATTGCAAGTTTGAACTCATCCCGCACAAATCGCATGATGTCATCGTTTAACTTATCACCGGCGATTTTAAGACTCTTCGCGGTAACGGTTCCCGCCATGGAAATAACGGCAATTTCAGTGGTGCCTCCGCCGATATCCACCACCATGTTTGCCGTGGGCTCATCTACCGGAAGCCGTGCGCCCAGTGCCGCGGCGAGCGGCTCATCAATAATGTATGGTTCAAAAACGCCGGCGCCCATGACCGCGTCTTCAACCGATTTCCGTTCAACCTCGGTAAGGTTGGATGGTACCCCGATCACCGCTTTTCCATAGCTTACGAACGATCGGTCTCCGGAAAGTTTCCGGAGAAAGTGTTTCAGAATTTCCTGGCTCATTTCAAAATCCGAAATGACACCG
>JBBTVP010000019.1:0-3976 GCA_038063175.1 Patescibacteria group bacterium | reverse complement strand
AGACGTGTGCCGGAGTACGCCCGAGCATTTTTTTTGCCTCTTCGCCGACCGCGATAATCCGCGCTGTCTTCGAGTTTAAGGCAACTACCGTCGGTTCGTTTACTACAATGCCACGTTTGTCGAGATAGATAAGTGAGTTTGTAGTTCCAAGATCAATACCAATATTTTTTGCAAAAAAAGGAATTCGTAGCATGGTTTTTTATTTCCGTTTCCCAGTGATAGCTCCGAGAACAGAGTTCGCTGTCACAAGTTTAATTGCATCTCTCCCCCGTTCTTTCATTTCGATCTTTCCTTTTGTCCGGTCAGAAATCAGGAGTCGGTGGGGAATACCGATAAGGTCAGCGTCAGCGAATTTTTCTCCGGCGCTCACCCCTATACGGTCATCATATAATACCTGAATATTCTTCTTTTGCAATTGATCGTAAATTTTTTCTCCGAGCTTCTGAACCGAGCCGCTCTCCGAAGGGAGAATAAGGAGATACGCATCGAAAGGCGCAACCGCTTCTGGCCAAATGATACCTTTCGCGTCGTGGTATTCCTCAACGATCGTTCCCATAACCCGGGATGGACCGATGCCGTAAGAACCCATGACCACGGGGCGCGTGGCGCCTGCTTCATCACGATAAGAAAGCCCGAATGCCTCGGAGAACTTCGTACCGAGGCGAAAGATATTTCCGACTTCGATTGAACGCCCGACTTCGAGAGATGCACCGCATTGATGCCGTGACGAATCGAAAATTTCTTTATTTTCAGCAAACCCACACGAGTTGCAGTAGTGTACCGTGTCCTCTCCCGCAGGATTCAGCACCTGGAACTCATGAGTAAATTCTTTTGTGAACGCTCCGCCGGAAGCCGCGACCACGAGAGCTTTAAGTGAAAGCCGTTTGAAAATTTTTTTATAGGCACGTTTCACGGTTTCGTAGTAGCGATTCAAATCTTCATGGTCCACGTGGAAGCTATACAAATCTTTCATCAGAAACTCCCTCCCCCGGAGGATGCCACCCTGTGCCCGCGCCTCTGCCCGGAATTTCGTTTGAATCTGGTAGACCGCTTTCGGGAGGTCACGGTACGATTGGATATAGTTGGTTGCAATATGGGCAATCACTTCCTCGTGGGTCCAGCCAAGACCATATTCGAAATCGTGCGCCTTCCCATCTTCAAGTCCTCTTCCCGTGCGATACACGACTTCGGTTTTCCACCGATCAGACTTCTGCCAGTATTTCTTTTCGATGAGCGACGGCATGAGAAGTTCTTCACCGCCGATCGCGTTCATTTCTTCACGGATAATCTTGTTGATTTTATCGAGTACCCGAAGTCCAAGTGGAAGAAACGTATAGACTCCAGCGGATGATTTTGCAATAAATCCTCCCCTGGTGAGGAATTTCGCGTTCGCGGTTTCTTCTCCTTCCGGGGAATGTTTCGCAGTTTTCGTGAAAAAAATGCTTTGTTTCATATCGTACCTGATGATTCTAGCAAGAATCACCTTTGTTTCAAAAGAGCTGAAAATAGGCGGTTTTAGCGGATATTGACAATGGATGTATTATAGAGTATAATACACCAGAAGCTCAAAAGGGCTTCTCCGCATTACCTCCGGAAAGGGGTAAACATTTAAGGAGCTACCGTGGCAACGCAAACCGAACGTCCGAACGCCCATTCGCAGATTCTCTTGATTTGCACCGGCCCGGGAGGAGGCGTCCTCTCCGCCGAAGAAGTAGCCGCCTCGTACGGCTACGACAACCAAGACGCCTGGAAGTAGCCAGGCAGCACGAACATTCGCGCCCCGCTCGACCACACGGTCGACGGGGCGCTCTCATTTATAAACATTCACATAGTGAAATATCCTGCTTCCCCGAAGAGTAAGACTTGGCCAGCGGCCCGGAGCGCGCTTCGGGGAAGCAGGATATTTCAATTAAAAGAGATTTACCACATCCCGCACGGTAATTACCACCATAAGGAGAAGGAGAATTCCAAACCCTATCGTATTTACAAGACCTTCACGCTTCGGAGAAATCGGGGATCCCTTTATTTTTTCGATTAAGAGGAAAAAGAGCCGGCCCCCATCTAACGCCGGAAACGGAAGTACGTTTAATGCCACAAGGTTCAGCGATATGAGCGCGATTAATTGGAAAAGATAGATGAATCCAAACTGTGCCGTTTCATTCGCGACTCCAAAAATTCCGATTGGTCCCACAAATCCTTCGAACGCCGGCGCTTCGGTGAAAAGCGCAACAATGATGTTTGCGAGCGACACGAAGATTGCCCCCACGATTTTTGCGGACGTTATGAATCCTTGAATAATACTCTCGAAAAACGGAAGCTTGGGACTACCCACTTCCGTAACACTCACGCCGAGTGCTCCCTCTCCCTCTGGCGGATTTTCACGAGGTACCGCGGTGACTACCAGTTCTTCTCCCTCTCGAAGAAGACGGAGCGTAACTTCTTTCCCCTTCATTTCGCGCACGAATACAATGAAATCTTCGGACGATTCGAAGCCAAGAAGGCGATCCCCTTCTTTTATGCCTTCGGTAGCAGCGGGAGATCCTTCGGAGATACCGGAGACAATAACGCTGGTCGGAGCGCCTACCATAAAGATTCCCGAAATAATGACAAAGCCAACGATGAAATTCATAACAACGCCCGCAACAATGATCGCGGCGCGCTTCGAAACCGAAAGAACCGCGAAACTCCGTTCAGGTTTTTGATCTACCTCATCGGTCGCCTGCTCACCATGAATCTTCACAAATCCTCCAAAGGGAAGCGCGTTCACGCTCCACAGTGTCTCGCCGATTTTTTTACCGAAAAGACGGGGTGGAAAGCCGATGCCGAATTCCTCTACCCAGCAGCCAAAAAAACGCGCGGCAAGGAAATGCCCGAACTCATGAATCAGGATGAGAAATGAGATGCCTAAAATTAAAATGACGTACACCATTGCGTTACTAGACCTTACTACCCAACCGATATAAATTCAATAGCTCTTCTTGGAGGTGAGCCGCATTTCCGTGCTGAAGCAGACCAAGATACGATTTGCATATCTTAAGCAATGGCTGCTCTTGAATGCGCCGCAACATACGGCGCCTGGTCGCCCTCCGAAGTACGCGGTGATCAGGAAAATGAACCCAACCGAGAAAATCTACCCCGGAAGCGAAGGTTTTTATCGAGACTTTCCCTGGGTGTAATTCGAGCTCAAGTCGATTTCGGAGAAAATCACGGATACTTGAAATAAGCTTTTCAAGCCATTCACGATCTCCGGAAAGTATCACAAAATCGTCCCCGTAGCGGATATAATGCCTTGCTTTGAAAACTTGTTTTGCATAGTGATCGAATTCGTTTAAATAGATATTACAAAAAAGTTGTGAGGTAAGATTGCCGAGGGGTAATCCTTTGCCTGGTGTCGCGTGGAAGCTCTCGATAACATTTTGGAGTAACCAAAGTATCCTCTCATCTCGAATGTGCTTTGCAAGTAGAGAGAGGAGTGCTTTGTGATCTACAGATACGAAGAATTTTTTGATATCGCATTTCAATACCCAGCAGGTTCTTGCGTGGTTCTTACTTACTTTGTACGCAAACGAACGAAAACGATTGAGCGCCTTGTGTAGTCCTTTTCCCACACGACAGGAATACACATCAGCGATAAAAATACGATCAAAGAATGGATACAGAATTCGATAGATCGCGTGGTGGAGTACGCGGTCGCGGACGGATGCCTTGTGAATATCACGTGGTTTAGGGTCCGAAATCCTAAACGCATAATAACCACCGTGGGTATATCTCTGTTGCGCTAAGTCTTCATGTATTGCTAGGATGTTATCCATTAACCGCAAGGAGAACTCTTGAACATCCTGCTTTCTCCGCTTACCCCTTACGAATTCCTGCCATGCGGCGAGTAGATTTTCGGTAGAAATTATATTCTCGTAGGTATGAATTAATTGCATAATAAAACTACCTCAGAAGTCGCCCCCCCCCCGACGTTGTTACC
>JBBTVP010000018.1:0-10806 GCA_038063175.1 Patescibacteria group bacterium | reverse complement strand
CAGAATCCCCGATCAACTTGAGATGATGGGAGAGAATTCTGGTAGCGGAACCGAGGGTTGCCATTGGCAAGTCCTTTTTGTTGTTGCGGTTGCGCTCGTATGCAGCACCATGCCACACCGAAGCAAGTCGCGGAACTATCCGTATATATAACTCTTTCTTTCTGTACTGTCAAATTCCCCCCTAGAATTCAACCCGGTTTAAGCCCGGGGTTTGGGTTTTGTTCGTGATAAAAATTTCCTCCGCACCGCTATGAACCTTCATAGCGGTGCTTCGGGCCGCCGTATCCCCGGCTTCAAGGCCGGGGCGTGTGACCCGAGGATGTCAAAATTAGATGTTCAGCTTTGAGCGCCCGTTTCCTCGTTCATTTGTGCTTCTTCAAAAGACTCAACACGAAAAATCCTGCGGCGATCGAAATGACTGTTGGTCCCACCGAGAGACTGTAGAGGCCCACGAGGAAATAACCGAGCGCAACCGAGAGCACACTAACGGTTGCGGATATGATGAGGAAGTGAGAAAGGGTTTCGGTGAGTTGCTTCGCGGTTGCCGCAGGAACAATCACGAGTGCTCACACAAGCAGGGTTCCCAAAAACCGAAGACCGAGAATTAAGGTGAGTGCAAACATAAGGTAGTAGACGAGGTTGAGTCGACTTACCTTTACTCCAGAAACCTCGGCGAGATCCTCATTGAACGATCCGAGTACGAGCTGGTTCCTGAAGCGGAATACATAAAGGATTACAAGAAGAGAAAGCGCGAGGTAGGTGAGGAGCGTAAAGACTGAAATTAATTCTGCTCCCCCGAACAGGGCTTCTATAATTTCCTCTGAAGGCGTCACGAGCACCCCGAGCGCAATTGCCGCAGAAAAAATAACACCGATCGTTGTTTCAACCGCTAAATCGGTACGCGCCTCGATGTGCCAAATGAATATCGCTCCGATCGCAAGCGCAGCCGCAGCACCGATCACGAGATTTATATTCCAAATGAGCGCGATACCGAGACCGGGGAGCGCAATGTGGCTCATAGTGTCCCCCGCAAGCGTCATCTTTTTCATGAGCGCAAACCCGCCCATGAGGCCAGTTGCTACTGCAGCAACAAGTGCAAGTATGACGGGGAAAAATTCTTGAAAACCGGAAAAGTAATCTGCCATATTCTTATTTCGTGTGGTCAGCTTTGTGGAAGAGATGGTGGAAAAACTTATGCGGTGCACCGTAGAGCTTTTCTAAGATACTCGAGGTAAGTACTTCTTCGGGAGCACCGTAGCAGGTATTCTCTTTGCTCAAGCAAAGTACCTTCGTTGCATACCGATTGATGATGCTCAAATCATGAGAAACGAGTATAAAGGTAATCCCCCGCTTATCCTGGAGTTCATGCATGAGGTCGTAGATGTGTTCTTCCGAGAGTTCGTCGAGCGAAGCGGTCGGTTCATCGAAAAGAATCACATTCGGATCCCCGAGGAGCGCAAATGCGATGAGTATCTTTTGGAACTGTCCGCCAGAAAGGTGTCCTACGGGAACGCGCAGCGCTTCGGGGGTAAGGCCGACCTCACGAATTGTTTCTTCAATTTTTCGCTTCGGCAGTTTTAAAATATGAGCCTTTGCTTCGAGAAGGTTCCGCGCTGAAACAGGGAGATGCCGGTCAGCGTCTATCTTCTGGGGAACATAACCGATTTTTGCCTCTCCTGACCAAGAGATTTTCCCCGTATGGGGTAGGAGCCCGATGAGGGCTTTCAAGAGTATCGTCTTGCCCGATCCGTTCGGTCCAATGACCGCAACTACCTCCCCCTGCTTGACTTCAAAGCTTAAATTTCTGAATATAGTCAAGTCACCGAGAGATACTTCTAGGCCTGATACCGTGAGCAGTGGAGCTTCATTCGCCATGAGGTTGTGATTGGATGGTACTATAATAGCAGCTAAGACGTGTGGGGGCACCATACCCTGTTCGGTAACCAAAGTAAAATCTATTCGTTTCCTATGTTAGAGGGTGAAGAAAACATCATACGAACCGCGCAAGAGGGCGACCGCCCGAGTTTCGACGCGCTCTACGAGCACTACCTCTCCCCAATCTACCGCTTCATATATATGAAGGTAAGTCACCGGGAGGAGGCAGAAGACCTCACGCATGAGGTATTCGCGAGCTGCTGGCAAAACCTTCCCCGCTACCGATCGAAGGGATTTCCCTTCTCGAGCTGGCTCTACCAAATTGCGCGGAATAAGGTAATCGACCACTACCGAGTAAAACGATCCACAATTCCCCTCGAGGATGTGGATGCTGAACTTGTAGCTGCCGATTTTGGAATCGAACGAGCGCTTGAGAATCGGTTCGCAATCGAAAAAATCCGCGGCGCGCTCCGCACCCTCACTCCCGACCAGCAAGATGTAATCCTTATGAAATTCATGGAGGATCTTTCCCACCGCGAGATCGCGGCGGCGCTTTCAAAAAGCGAAGGCGCAATTCGCTTAATCCAACACCGGGCACTGAACGAACTTCGCCGTCTTATTCAACCAGAACGCTAATATGCACGAACAGGAACTTATAACCGTTGTCCAACTTTGCCGTGCCGTTGAACCAAGCACGGATTTTAAGGAACGATCGCGGCGTCTCATCGCTGCACTCCCCCAGAAGCGCCCCACGTGGATTGAGGTGGTTTCCCGTGAACTGGTGGAAAATTTGAAATTTACATTTTCGCTTGCACTCGCAAGTTTTATCCTCGTCGCGGTTTTCGGTGGCTTCGCCTACTGGAGAAACTTCATCCCCGGGGGACGATTTACGAATGAAAGCCGTGAACTCCTCTCGGAGGCGGAGCAAATAAACCTCGGCATCGAACTCGGTGAAGCTGAATACTTCACGGAATCCGCACGGGAGATGACGCTCCTTCTAGGAGAGATTCGGAAACCCGAGGAGGTACCCGTAGACGACCTACTCGACCAAATCATCTTTTAATGCTAGTATGGTCCTTAATATATCCATGAGGTACATTATTGCTGGATTTATCGCAGTTTTTGGCATCTCGCTCGTGTCCACGGCGCATGCCCAGCCAGAACCGATAAAAACCGCGCGTGAAGCGGTTATTGAAAGCATCGAAAAGCTCGACGCCCTGAAGCGCGATGAAACAATCGATCCCATCGAACGCATGAAGCGGGAGACAGAGCTGAAGCGTGAAGCACTCACCAATATCATTGAGCTTTCTACCCTTGAAACAGAAAACATCCGTGAAAAGCTTGAGGATATCGAGGTGACGCTCGCGTTCGAAGATTTTCGAATTGAGCTTGTTCAGGCGACCAATGGCTATGTTAAGTATTTCGACGCAGCACAGAATCTTCTGAAAGGAACCGAGAGTTTAGACGGCATCCAGACAATCGCCGGCCAGCTTAAAGATTGGCGCATACTTACCTATGATCCCGGCATCGCAAAAGCCGTTGACCTAGTTCTCGTGTTCCAGAACCGTGAGGCACTCGATATCGCCGATCAGCGATTCGAAAAACTTTCGATTGAACTTCGACGCCGCGCCGTGAGAATAAGGCAATCGTGGCAGCCGCTTCTCCTTCGCGCATCGGGCGATCTTGATGAAGCCCACCGCTTGAACGAAGCTGCAATCGAACTTTTGAATGAGTACCTTCCGAAAGATGAGGCAGCGGCTACGGAAGAGAATACCCTCGCAGAGGTAGAATCAGAGGTAGTTTCCGACCACACCGTTCGTAAATTCGTTGAAGGATCTATTACGAAAGTGAAGGAAGCATACGGTAAATTCATCAGCTTGAGCGATTTTCTGAAGCGATAAATATTCCTGCTCACACTAAAAGACCCTTCACATTAGTGAAGGGTCTTTTAGTTATCTGCTATCAAAAGAGTTACTTTACGGCCTCTTTGAGGAACTTGCCAGCGCGGAACTTCGGCTTTACCGAAGCCGCAATCTGGATCTTTTCTCCGGTCATCGGGTTTCGGCCCTCCCGCGCCGCACGCTTCATAACACGGAACGTTCCGAATCCGGTGATTGCGACCTCTTCGCCTCGCCCCAGGGTCTTCACAATCGTGTCGAACATGGCTTCCACCGCTTCCTGCGCCTGCTTCTTCGTCTCGATGTTTGCGGCTTTCATGACCGCTTCTACTAGTCCGTCCTTTTTCATAGTATTACATCACCATTTCAATCGACCTTTTGCGAACCTTAATTACCCAGTAATTATAGCAAAAACAAGGGCTACCGCAACTTCTTCCCTACCGGGCGTATTCAACCGCCCGCATTTCGCGGATCACGTTCACCTTAATTTCGCCAGGATACTTGAGTTCTGTTTGAATCTTTGCCGCGATGTTTTTCGCCATCTGGAGTGCTCCAAAATCGTCAACTTTCTCGGGAACTACGAAAACTCGGACCTCCCGACCTGCCGAGAGCGCATAGACGTTCTTTACGCCCTCAAAACTATGGACGACTTTTTCTAAGTCTTCGAGGCGCTTCAGGTAGTTTTCAACGGTGTCCCTCCGCGCACCAGGACGAGCGGCCGAAAGCACGTCAGCAGCGGCAACAATGAACGATTCGGGGGTTGAAAACGGGTATTCCTCGTGATGTGCCTCCATAGCTTTCACCACCCGATCATCCACGCCATATTTCTTGAGTATTTTCCTGCCAAGCTCCACGTGAGTTCCTTCCACTTCATGGCTAATTGCCTTACCGATATCGTGAAGAAGCGCACCCTTCCTTGCAACTGCCACGTCCGCGCCAAGTTCTGCGGCCATCATGGCTGAAATGTGCGCCATTTCAACCGAGTGCACGAGCACGTTTTGCCCGTAGCTTGTGCGAAAATGAAGGCGTCCCAAAAGCTGGATGATTTCCTTTGGGAGATCAAGCACGCCGACTTCAAGCGCGGCCTGCTCCCCGATCGCGACCATCCGCTTCGTGAGCTCCGTTTTCGCTTCTTCCACTTTTTCCTCGATCTTCGCGGGCTGAATACGTCCGTCTTTCACAAGTTTCTCCATCGCGACTTTTGCGATTTCACGGCGTAAGGGATCAAATGAGGAAAAAATAATGCTGTCCGGCGTTTCATCCATGATAACTTCAACACCCGTAAGACGTTCGAGGGTGCGGATGTTTCTGCCTTCGCGCCCGATGATTTTTCCCTTCAGCTCTTCGTTTGGAAGCGTGAATAGGGTTGTCGTAAGCTCCGAGACGTGCGAGCGAGCGTAGCGATTCAAGGCGGTTGTAATAATATCGAGACTTCGCTTTTCAATGTCTTCCCTCCGCTCCTGCTCAAGACGCTGCACTGTCTTCACCATATCGTCCCGATACTCCCGTTCGATACGGCCCATAAGTTCCTGCTTCGCTGATTCGGCGCTGAATCCCGCAAGTCGTTCGAGTTCTTGGGTAGCTCTCCGTTCAAGCTCACGGATTTCATTCCGCTCGGTTGATACCTTGTTTAATTCATCCCGAAGCTCACGCTCCCTCCGGTCGAGATCGCGCGCCTGACTTTCAACTCCTTCTTCCTTTTTTGCGATACGCTCTTCGGTACGCGCAAGCTGTTGTTCGCGTTCGCGCACCTCTCGTTTTGAGGCATCGACAATGCCCGTGGCTTTTTGTTCAGCCGTGGCAATTACCGATTTTGCCTCATCTTTCGCCCTATCGAGATCGCGCCGGACCCTCTCTTCGATCGAACTAGCTTGCTTCGCAGCGAGAAAACGACGCACTAAGTAGCCGGCAATTACTCCGACTATCAAAATGCCAACTGCGAGTAACGGTTGTTGGACCATATGACAGATATATCCCCGGATTCTCCATTGCGCTAGATTCTCCCGGGACAACGTTAATTGTTAATACATTTATTTCCATTCGAGTGTATTTGAATTGTAATGACCATAAAGACATCTGTCAAAAGGAACTATTTGAAATGATGGCAGAAGCTATGGTTTTTATCTTATAATGATCTGATGCGGAAAACGATCGTTCTCCTCGTGATTGACGGCTGGGGTATAGGCACCAAGGATTACTCAAATCCCGTCTATATTGCGAAGCCAAAAAATATAAACTACATCCGTTCGCACTATCTCTCTGGATCGCTTCAGTCCTCGGGAATCGCAGTAGGACTCCCCTGGGGCGAAGAAGGAAACAGCGAGGTCGGGCACTTAACCATTGGGGCAGGCAAGGTAATGTACCAGCACTACCCGAAAATCACGATCGCAGTAAGAAACAAATCGTTCTATACGAATCCGGCACACATGAACGCCGCGCTCCAAGCGAAGTAAAACAACTCGTCGCTCCACCTCGTAGGACTCCTTACCGCCGGAAACGTCCACTCGTCGCTTGAACACCTCGAAGCATTAATTGCGATTGCGCGGGAACATCAGGTACCCACGCTGAACCTCCATCTTTTTTCGGACGGCAAAGACAGCCCGCCAAAATCAGTCTCTGAACTTTTAACAAAGGTGAGTCGGATGATTGCTGATATTCCCAATGCACAGATCGCGAGCGTCTCGGGCCGGTTCTATGCGCTCGACCGGGATGAGCACTGGGATCGCACCCGGAAAACGTACGATGCGCTCCTCGGACGTGCAACGCTTGTCCCCGACCTTAAAGAACGGATCCAGACATACTACGCGAAAGATCTCGGTGATGAATATATCGAACCCACGTGTATCGGCTCCGTAGCACGGCCTATACGCGATCACGATGCGGTAGTATTCTTCGATTTTCGTGAAGATAGCATCCGGCAGATCGCCCGCTCGTTCGCCGAACCGGAGTTCGACAAATTTCCCATCGAACGATTCTCCGACCTCTACGTCACCACCATGACAAATTATTCCGACCGGTTACAGGTTCCGGTCGCGTTCCCGAGCGATGTAGTAGAGAATCCCCTGGGCAAGGTCCTCGCAGACGCAGAGAAACTACAGCTCCGGATCGCAGAAACCGAAAAATACGCGCACGTGACATACTTTTTCAACGGCTACCGCGAACTGCCGTTCTCGAACGAGTACCGAGTACTTATTCCATCAAGAAATGTTGCGGGACATGACACCGTTCCAGAAATGATGACAAAAGAAATTGCGACCCGGGTGATCGAAGCGGTCGCCGAAGGAGGATTCGATTTCATAACTGCAAACTTTGCGAATGCAGATATGGTGGCTCACACAGGAAATTACGACGCGGCCTTGAAGGCCATCCAAGCCATTGATGAGGAAGTGGCACGAATCATGGACGTTTGCCTCGAGCACAATGTCACGTTCGCGATCACGTCCGACCATGGCAACATCGAAAAAATGATTGATCCATTAACCGGACGTCCGGAGACAAAACATGATCCGAATCTTGTGCCGTTTTATCTTATAGGAAAAGAATTTGAGCGTTTGAAAAGCGAAGCAACGATTGATCAGATCGAAGGAGAAGCAACAGGCCTTCTTTCTGATATCGCGCCAACACTCCTCGAAATTATGGGAATTGCACAACCTTCCGAAATGAACGGGGAAAGTCTCCTCCGGGACTTGCGCTAGCACGCATCGTAACCATATCTGCGTATGAAAAATATATTAGGAACATTTCTGGGAAATCTCGCGGGTATCGCGGCTGCGTCTTACTTGGTTTCAGGATTCGTAGTGAATCCTCGTTCCGGAGTCATCTTCCTCGCGCTCGTCCTCACCCTCCTTCATCTCACCGTAAAGCCGATCGTTAAGTTTCTCACATGGCCATTCATCATGCTTACCCTTGGCCTCGGGCTTATGCTGATTAATGCGATAGTCCTCGCGGTACTTGACTTTGTATCGAAAAACCTTACCATTAAGGGGCTTGAATCTCTCGCCCTCGGCACGCTCCTCGTCTGGGGAGCGAATGTGTTAATTCACCTCTTCATGCGTGCCACTTCAGAAAAATCATAACTATGCATATTCTCACTATCGCTCAAATTATCGTATCGATACTCATTATTGGTCTTATCCTTATGCAAGAGCGCTCTTCGGACATTTCCGGCCTCTTAGGCGGCGGAGATAGCGGCGGTTTCTACCGGACCCGCCGGGGGCTTGAACGGGTTGCCTTCGGTGCGACTCTCGCGCTTGTCGCCATTTTTGCAGTCATCTCGCTCGTTACGCTCGCGCGGTAAGGGTCTCATGTTCTCGAAATTTCACCACATCTTTGACGCCTTCTCCCCGAAGGAACGGCGCATGTTCCAGGATACGTGCCTGGTGTTTGCGTTTGCCCTGTTTTTCTACGGAGTGAATGCCTTTTACGGAGCAACCATACTCGCTCCGGTTCCCGGCGGTTCGTATACCGAAGGCGTAGTAGGGCAACCGATCGCGATCAATCCTTTGATCGCCGGTACCAATGATCCAGATCGAGATCTTATGGAGATAAGCTTCAGCGACCTCACGGAACTTGCCGAACGATATACGCCGGATGACACGCACCGCATCTGGACAGTGGTACTCAAAGAAAATTTGCACTGGAGCGACGGTGAGCCGCTCACCTCCGACGATATTATCTTTACTCTCGAAACGATTCAGAATCCAGACACTCATTCCCCCGCATTTGCGGGCTGGCAAGGGGTAGTTGCCGAACGCTTAAGCGAACGCGAGGTTCGATTTACGCTTAAAACCCCCTACGCATTCTTTAGCCATAACCTTGCATCGTTAAAAATTACGCCTGAACATGTGTTCAGTACCATACCCGCGGCGAATCTTCGCCTCTCTGACTACAATCTGGAACCAGTGGGAAGCGGTCCCTACTCGTTCGCAGGATACGAAAAGCGACGGGATGGATTCGTTACCGACTACCACTTCGTGGCAAGCCCTTACTATTCCGGAGAAGCCCCGCTCATCAAAGAGCTTTCTTTTAAATTTTTTCCAAACTACCAAGAAGCGATCAATGCCTTTAATCAGAGACATATCGATGGACTTGGCGGCATCGCGCCCCAGGATGTCGATGCGGTTCGGATTAACCACCGCGTCGCAGAACTCGCGATCCCCCGCTACTATGCCGTATTCATAAACCAGACGACGAGTCTCCAGCTCCGGGAAAAGGAAGTACGGACGGCGCTCGATACTGCAATTGACCGTGCCGAGATACTCACGGTCGCACTCGAAAATCGAGGGCTCCCGGTAGGCGGGCCTCTTACCCCAGGTATTGAAGGATACGACGCAGAGATCGGAGCCGGCGCACGTTTCTTGCCAGATGCCACAAATGCGGCACTCGATGCTGCGGGCTGGCTATTAGGAGACGACGGGGTACGTCGGAAAACCATCCAAGGGAATGAGCTACGGCTTGCCTTCGAGCTCGTCGTTCCCGATATCGCGTTTCTCGTAAAAACTGCAGAAGTACTCGCCGAACGCTGGAAAAATGTAGGAATCGAAATCACCACGACGATTCTCTCGCCAACCGAAGTTGCAAATGACGTGGTAAAAACGCGGAACTACCAACTCCTCATGTTTGGGAATATATTGAATATGAACCCTGATATATTCTCGTTCTGGCATTCATCGGAAAAATTCAGACCGGGACTTAACCTCTCGGTGTATGAAAATAAATCGGTGGATACGCTCCTCGAAGCAATCCGCCGAGAATTCAACGTCGAGAAACGGGAGGAGCAAATCCGCGAACTCGAGCGGCTGATTGATGCCGATAAACCCGCAGTATTTCTTTTTTCCCCGTACTACCTCTACCTCGCACCGAAAAATTTAGGAGGCCTCGAAAACCCCCAGGTAAGCTCCCCTGCAAACCGCTTCCAAAACGTCGCGGAGTGGTACCTAAAAACTGCTCGCGTATTCCGATAATAACACTATGACTATGGCTTCCGGCTTCGAAAAAAACGCCCTTGCATTTCACACCCAACTCTCGCTTCGCGCGGTAACCCCTGCCGATCTTCAAAAGCTCAAAAAGATAAAGAAACCCGACGCAATTGTTGGGGTTGGCATGGGCGGATCAGGTCTTGCCGCCACAATCTTGCAAAATCTTCGGAATGATGTTAATATACCGGCACCGGTAATTCCTTGGAAAAACTTCGGCCTTCCCGAAGTTTCGTACGCGAAGAACCCTTTCTACCTTTTTACTTCCTTTTCAGGAGACACAAAGGAGACGCTTGATGGATTTCGTTCAGTCATAAAGAATCCGCGTGCCGCAGTTGGGGTAATCGCAAGCGGAGGAGAACTTTTACGGGTCGCTATCAAAAAAGGCATCCCCCGTGTCTCATTCTCTCCGGGAGATTTCGCACCGAGACAAACAACCGGAATCCTCACCTACGGCTGCCTCGCGATTTTGAAGGCGATTTGGCCAATGGTTATAGCTCCTGATCTTTCGAAGAAAGTGAATCCGGAATCATTGAGGAGAGAGGCGGAGCGGATCGCGGGAGCAATTGGAAAAAATAATGCCGTGGTGTTTGCAGAAAGTACCGATAGTCACCTCGCCTATTTCTGGAAAGCCCATCTCAACGAAACAGGCAAGACATTTACCTCGTGGAATGTACTCCCGGAGATGAACCACAACGAAATTGTAGGATTCGAAGGGCAGCCGAAAGATCTCACGGCAATTTTCCTCGAGGGAAACCCGAAAGACACCCGCGCGAAATCGATTCGCGAGGTAACCGCCGGGCTCATCGAAGCATCTGGGACAAAGACCGTAACGGTTTCTGCAGTAGGCACAGACCGATTTGAACGAACCATGCAATCACTTGCACTAGGGATGCTCGTCGCTATCGAAGTAGCAAAGATAAAGAATGTGGATCCGCAAGAAACAAATATTATCCAGGAAATAAAAAAGAAGATAAGTAAGTTTCGGTAAGGGAATACAAATCGCTGGGGTGGCGGAACTGGCAGACGCACTGGCTTCAGGAGCCAGCGGTCGCAAG
>JBBTVP010000017.1:0-5442 GCA_038063175.1 Patescibacteria group bacterium | reverse complement strand
CTCTTAATATTTCACGTCTCGAAGTTCGTCGACATGAAAATCGAGAGAGACCTGCTTGTCGAGATCCAAGACGCGACCAATCCCCCGGGAAGGATGAAAGACAAGAACCCCGTGAACGATTCGGTTGTTTTTGAAGTACAAGGTTACTTGCGCCGCAAACCCGGCTGCTCGTAAGAGGTCATACACGCGACCCGGTTCCTCTACTTTCTTTTTCACATCAAAACTCCCTTCAAAACTCGCGATACCGACACTCTGTGACAACACCCACGAGTAACTCATTAGAGGTTATAGCTTCACGATTCAGAAATCAAAGGCGCGGACCGGTTGCCCGATCTCGCGCCTCTTGGGATTTCCGCATGAAGTTGCGAAGCTACTCTTCACCAATGAACGGTGTCCTCTGCGCACGAGAGTCGTAGAGGTCGATGCCCTTGCCATTCGGATCACTGTCGCGACGCGATTCTTCCACTGCCAGAATTCGCGGAACGTTTCCGGGAGAGGTATCTCGTGTGTCCCTCCTTTCAGCCGCACCATGTGCCGCCGGACCTTGCAACGCATCGCCATGTGCATCGTCAGGTTGCTCCAAACCCATGATTTCCTCCTTATGTAGGAATGTGCTCTTCCAAACCGAGCCTGTCCCGGCCTGGGGATTGCCCGGAAAATTTCCGAGAAATCCCCAAGCCGCAACCGAAACCGTAACAACAAGAACGCCTCCCCGAGTGGGAGGCATCTTTGGTTTCTCGCTCTATCCGTTTGCGCTAAACCTCTGAAAACCTCCCGCGGGTAAACGCGTAGGTAAAGCTAAAGGCGAACGCAAACAAATTCCGGTGCATGCAGTAATTATATGCAGGCTTTCCCTCTCGTCAAGGCCTTAAAAACAGAAACGCCCGGCAATGAATGCTGGGCGTTTCCTGAACCGCATGGAAATGGAAGCGGTTAGAGCTTAATCTCAACCTTGCTACCGTCTACTCCTTTTATCTCCAGCTCATCTCCTTTCACTTCGATTTCCCGTATGTCGCCGCCATCGGAATCCACCGGAACCGGCATAGGTGCTATCGAGCTTCCCGAGCCGGAGCTGCCCCCCAAGCTCTTAGTGTCGAGGAAAAACTCTCCGTGTTCTTCCTCGATCTTGAACTCCATGCTCTCCTCGCTATCCGCATCAGCATCGATACGGACGGGCGGGAGTGGGACGATATCGACGGGGGGTACGACCCTCGTTCGAAAGTCGGTGCCAAGCTCGATTGCGCCCTCGCTCGTAAACGCAACCTCTGCCCGCATGAACACGATCATTCCTTCGGCGATTTGGCGCGCTTGCTGGAAGAAGTTCGCCGCTACTCGGTACTCTCCTTTGTTCAACCGAAGCGTACCTTCCTCGCCAAGATTCTTCGAGGCTCGAAGCTGCATCTGCACTTTTACCGCGACTTCGTCCGTGAACGCTGCACGGTGTGCTTCGAGGTACTCTGCAGCAGTACGGATAGAGGCAAGTGCATCGGTCCGAAGCCCCTCTGCGTACGCCTTGAAGCGCATTTCCGCCGCTGTATCGGTGTCCGCGAAGACACGCTCTTCGAGCGTCACCCTGCTTTCCTCCGCAGCTTCTGCGCGAGTCCGCACCGCTACTGCAATGTCTGCTGCGGGCGCTGCTTCAGCTTGCTCTGCAAGCTTCACGAGAATCTGCCCGTGCGCTTCAAGTGAAGCATGGAACTTAAGTGCGATATCGGCGGCAGGAGCAAAATCCTCCTTTGCTTCGAAATCGGCAATACGATCCTCTACTCGATCAGCGTGCGCCTCGAAGTTTTCTTCGATCTGCGTTTTCACTTCCGCATCCAAGTCGCCTTTCGCGGCTACTTCTTCCGCTTCCTCGAGTCGTCGCTCCATGAGGCGAACCTCGTAGTTCGCTCGACTGTCTTCGGAAACCCGGAATGCCGCACCAACCTTTTCATTGAACCCAACCTTCACCGGGTAGAACGTATCTCCCGGGAGCGACCCCTGTGCAGCGGCGGAAACTCCACCTCCACCCAAGAGCGCTACAACTAAAATTACTGCGTAGATTGGCATAAGTTTTATTCGTTTAAATATACTTGCGATCGACCTTTGTGTAATATAATGACGCTCGAAATCGCCCGCTCTTACAGAGCCGGCATCAATCATATGGATGAGCCGCTTCCGGATATCTGCCTTGGTAGCAGTTCCGAAATGAACTCCTTCCTTTATTTGCTTCAAATTTTCTTTGATTCCCATAGCACTATATTTGCTCCTTAAGTTTCTTCATCGCTCTATTCAGCCTTACGGAAACGTTGTTCGGCGTGATTTCAAGCACCTCAGCAATTTCCTGTGGATCCAAGTCATCCACGTACCGCATAACGATCACGGCCTTATCTTCGGGTTCGAGTTCGGCGATTTTCGAACAAACCTCTCGCATGAGGATAAGCTTTTCAGCATCGAGTGCCCCATCGCCGGCGGGTTCGTTGAAATCCCCGGATTCCCGCATGGCATCGAGACTCGCCTCTTTTCGCTTCCGGGATTCATCCACAATAAGGTTCGTGGCAACCCGATAGAGAAACGCTTTCATGTTTTCTACGCGCCCGCCCTTTCCAAGATAATCCCACGTTTTCATGAATGTTTCCTGGACAAGCTCCTCGGCACGTGCTTTTGAAAATACCCTGAAGTAGCAGTGGCGATAGATAGCGTCCGCGTGGCGGTCGTAGGCCTCCAAAAATGCTTTTCTAATATCCATATGTTTTGACGTTCAAATAGGGTAACTCTTACAAGATATTATCTATAATACCTCGAACACCAGGAGTCAATGAAGCCCTGTGCTTCTTGGAAACATTGGATATAGGCCATGCCCGTGTACTAAAAAAGTGTGCGCTCCAGGGCCGCTAGGCCGGTCTTACCCACTTTTTTAGTACACGGGCATGTGAGTTATAAAACAGCGTCATAAATCCAAAAAAACAAGTAAACTATGGTATACTTCCCTCCATGGAACATTCACCCACTATTCAAACCGTAAAAAAGGTCATGCCAGCGGTCGTTTCGATCGCGATTTCAAAAAGTCTCGAGGCACTTGAAAAACAGATTCCGCCCGATCTTGCGTCACTCCTTCCATTCCAGGACGGACACCTGCAGATACCAGACGAGATGATTGATGCAAAGGGCATGGTGAAAATCGGCGGCGGATCGGGATTCATCGTCGAATCGTCGGGAATCGTCGTCACGAACAAGCACGTGGTTGCGGATCGCGATGCGGAGTATACCGTGATCACTGATGGAGGAGAAAAGTACCAAGGAGAGATACTCGCGCGCGATCCGATGGAAGACGTTGCGATCTTGAAGATTAAAGCGCCGCGCGGCGGATTTCCTATCGTCTATCTCGGCGATTCAACGAAAGTTGAGCTGGGTCAGAACGTGCTTGCGGTGGGAAATGCACTCGGTATTTTCAAAAACACGGTATCACTCGGCATCATCTCTGGGCTCGCACGGTCAATCCGTGCGGCATCCGAAATGGATGCAAAACCTACAATCCAGGAGCTTCGAGGGCTCATCCAAACCGATGCGGCGATTAACCCCGGAAATTCTGGCGGACCGCTCGTGAATTTGGATGGTGAAGCAATCGGGATCAACGCCGCGATTGTATTCGGGGCGCAAAACCTTGGATTCGCAATTCCCATAAATGCGGTGAAGCGAGATCTTGAGGATTTAAAAACGCACGGCAGGATCCGCCGCCCGCTCCTTGGGTTGAGGTATATGATGATCGACGGCAACATGCAGGCAAAAATGAAACTTCCCGTTGACCACGGCGCACTCATCATTGGACAGATGCCACACTCCCAGGCAATCATCCCCGGCTCTCCGGCCGCCAAGGCAAAACTGAAGGAGCGGGATATTGTAGTTACCGTAAACGGAGAAACGCTCACCCCCGAACACACCATACAAGATTTTCTCGAAGAGAAAGAAGTAGGTGAAACACTCCACCTCAAAGTGGTGCGAGGCAAGAAAGAATTCGACGCAAAAGTGGTACTCGCGGAACGGAAGTAACCCTTCGATACTTATTACTTCATATCACGCGTGTGTGACACGGACGGAATATTCGCGTGTTATTTGACATAGACATACCAGATGGGATACCGTCTGGAACGAGCTCCCTTCTCCGAACCTTTCCACGAGGAACACATGAGAACGATACTGGCGATTGTCTTCGTAGCCGCTGTCCTCCTTGGTGGCGGCTGCGTCGGTTACTGCCTGCGCGACGAGCCGCTCGTCGAGCAAGTCACGAACATTTACCCCCAACAAATGCCAGCGCAACCCGCTGAAGTCATCCCCAGCACCACAGAATCGAATCCGTTCGCGGAACGTGGGACCTTCATCGTCCTACCGGAAGCCATCGTTCTCGAGGAAGCCCTCCACGGAGGGAAACGAACATGCGAGAAGGGCGGCGTGCTCACCATTTGCGCCCGCGAACAGGATCGGTACATGGTCGTTTACCTTCCTCCCCAGAGGAGCGGTGCGCCACCAGGGAACGTCTACTGGATCCCGGTCACCACCTGGGAACAGTTCCAGGAACAGACAAGGATGCAGCCGCTCCTCGACACCATCGCGAATCTTCAAGAAGCGCTCAAGGGGTACGAGGTAACCGTTGAAAAAAACGCAAACGCTCTCCGAGTTGCAGGAAACGCGATTCAAGAAGCGAACGCTGCAATTCGCGGGAACGAAGCGAGTATCAACAGCACAAACGAGAATCTCCAGAAGATCCAAGCACATCTCGCCGCGTTGGCAGCCGCCATCCGGGAGAATCGTCGGTAGCAACCGACGCGCACGAGCCCTGCACTCCGCTTTCGGAGCGTGGGGCTCAAAATTTTTTACACTACGAAATTAATCATCCGCCCTGACACAAAGATAACTTTCTTTGGTATCGTCGGAATCCATTTTTTTACCTCCGGAATTTCGAGCGCGAGACGCTCGGCATCTGACTGCTGAATATTCTTAGAAACAGAAATTTTTCCGCGAAGTCTGCCATTTACCTGCACGATGAGCTCGACTATGTCTTCAACCACGAGTTTCGGATCGAATTTCGGCCATGCGGATACATGTATCGATGTTTTTCCGCCGAACTGCGAATAAAGCTCATCGGCGATGTGTGGAGCAAACGGCGCGAGAAGCTTCAGAAAAATGGAGAATGTGACATGTGAAATGGTTTGTTGACGCTCCAGCTCATTCATGAGCATCATGAGCGCCGAGATTGCGGTGTTGTAGTGCAGCTCCTCAATATCCTCTGTCACTTTTTTAATCGTCCGATGAAGTATTCTTTCTAGATTTGAATCGGTATTGCCCTTGTCGCTTGTCACATTTACCTTGTCGCTCGTACCGAACTTCCACACTCGATCTAGAAATCGGTGCGGACCCAGGATTCCCTGGTCTCGAAAATCTCCTCCATCCTCAAAGGGCCCT
>JBBTVP010000016.1:0-17945 GCA_038063175.1 Patescibacteria group bacterium | reverse complement strand
TAATTGACCTTCTCCGCATGAGAGCGTTCTTTTTCGAAGGCGAAAAAGGACAAAACATCATCGAGCGTGATATTCCGGACAACATGATGGAGGAAGCAAAGAAGGCGCGCCATGAACTTCTCGAAAAGATTGTTGAACAGGACGACAAGCTTTTGAGCTCTTACCTCGAAGGCAAGGAACCTGACCTTGCGTCCTTGAAACGGGTGCTACGGAAAGCGACGAATGAAGTAAAAATTATTCCGGTTCTGACCGGCTCTGCGCTTAAAAACAAAGGCGTGCAGTTTGTGCTCGATGCGGTTGTGGACTACCTTCCGTCACCCGCTGACCTTCCACCCACAAAAGGATTCAATACCGATGGTGCGCCGGTTGAGCGGCACCCAAAAGACGACGAACCGTTTACCGCGCTTGCGTTCAAAATCGCAGCTGACCCGTTTGTCGGTTCACTTACGTTCTTCCGTGTCTATGCCGGAGTGCTGAAGAAAGGCAGTTATATTATGAACGTGACTAAGAACTCCCAGGAACGTGTCGGCCGGATTGTGCGGCTCCACGCAAATCATAGGGAAGAAGTTGACGAAGTTCCCGCAGGAGATATCGCTGCAATCGTGGGACTCAAGAACACCACGACCGGCGACAGTCTTTCCGACCCCGAGCACCCCATGATTCTCGAAAAAATCATCTTCCCTGAACCGGTTATTTCGATTCGTATCGAGCCGAAGACGAAAGTAGACCAGGAAAAAATGGGTCTTGCATTGAAGCGTCTCGCTGAAGAAGATCCGACGTTTAGAGTCGGTGGAGATCCAGAAACAGGGGAGACCATCATTTCTGGTATGGGTGAACTGCACCTCGAAATTATCGTTGATCGCATGAAGCGTGAGTTTTCGGTTGACGCGAGCGTTGGCCGGCCACAGGTTGCCTACAAAGAAACCATCAAAGGAAAAGCCGATCGCGAAGGGAAATACATTAAGCAATCCGGTGGTCGCGGGCAATACGGTCACGTACGTATTCGGATTGAGCCGATGGAGCGCGGTAAAGGATTTGAATTCGTAAACTCGATCAAGAGCGGTTCAATTCCGAATGAATTTATTCCGGCGGTTGAAAAGGGTATTCGCGAAGCGCTCGACAAAGGGGTCATCGCCGGATTTCCGGTGATCGACGTTCAAGTCGAACTTTACGACGGCTCGTACCACGAAGTGGACTCTTCGGAAATGGCGTTCAAGATTGCAGGATCTATGGCATTCCAGGAAGCCGTGAAGAGCGCGAAGCCGATCATTCTAGAACCGATCATGAAAATTCAGGTAATTATGCCGCAGGAATACTTGGGCGATGTAACGGGCGATCTTGCTTCGAAACGCGCAAAGATCGGTGACATGAGCGACCGCTTGGGTGGCGCGAAAGTCATCGACGCAAAAGTGCCGCTCTCTGAAATGTTCGGCTACGCCACAAAACTCCGCTCTATGACCCAGGGACGCGGAAACTTTACGATGGAATTTTCTTCTTATGAAGAGGTGCCGGCAAATGTGGCCGCACTCATTGTGGAGGGGAAGAAGTAGGTCGGATTTTCTTTTCTCGAGAACCGGCGGTTCTCCGCTTCCTGCGAGCGGAGCCCGCCTGCACTCTCGCTCCGATGACCCCCGCTTTACGGGGGACCAAGCTCATCGGAGCTTCGAGAGCTTCTCGAAAAAAGAATATCCTCGCTTGCTGGTATACTTTATATATGGCAATCGTTAAATCTCTAACCTCGCTTATAATTTCTGGCGTTGGAGTTTACATTCTTTTGCATATAAACGTACTATCACGTGCTCTTCAAAATCTTTACATTCGTCAGGTCGAAAAAGCTCAAAAGAAAAAAAGTCTAGCTTTATATGCATATGATCTTGAATTTTGGAAGGCGCCATTCGCACGGTTTATTTTTAAACTTCTTCTTATTTTCACCGGGATTTTCCTTTTAATTTTCGCGTATTTCCTGGTGTTCGGCACAATTTATATTTAAGCATCTTTTCCGTTATTGAATTCTAAATGCATCTAAGAAGATTAGGAGCTATTCACACCCTCTTGACATGATCTCTTGGTTTCAGCTAGTATCGGAATACTGTTTTTAAGTCGAAAGAATTTGCGACAAGGTAAATGCGACAAGTGACAAGGTGATTACAACCTTCTGTCCACGACCAGCATTTAGAATTTCGCCATGTCGCATGTCACATTAACCATTTAACTAACCATATGGCAGAGAAAGAAAAATTTGTACGTACCAAACCACACATAAACGTTGGTACGATCGGTCACGTTGACCACGGTAAGACCACTCTTACCGCGGCTATTACCCACGTTTTGTTCTTGAAGGGTTGGGCAAAGAAAGAAGAGAAGGTTGATGACATCGACAACGCTCCTGAAGAAAAAGCTCGTGGTATCACGATCGCACTCCACCACTCGGAGTATGAATCTGAAAAGCGGCACTACGCGCACATCGACGCCCCAGGGCATGCCGACTACATTAAGAACATGATTACCGGTGCCGCCCAGATGGACGGCGCAGTGCTCGTGGTCTCTGCTGCTGATGGTCCGATGCCTCAAACCCGGGAACACATCTTGCTTGCATATCAGGTAGGCGTGCCTCGGATTGTGGTTTTCTTGAACAAGGTAGACATGGTGGACGACCCTGAACTCATCGACCTCGTTGAGTCTGAAGTCCGCGAACTTTTGACGAAGTACCACTTCGACGGCGCGAACACTCCGATCATCCGTGGTTCCGGTGCGAAAGCGCTCGAAGTAAAGTCCGCAGACGATCCGGCAGCAAAGCCGATCTTGGATCTCGTGAAGGCACTCGATGAGTACATTCCCGAGCCCGTCCGCGACATCTCAAAGCCGTTCCTTATGCCGATCGAAGACATCTTCTCGATTGAAGGACGAGGTACGGTTGTTACCGGCCGCATTGAGCGTGGTCAGGTAAAGATCAACGAAGAAATCGAGGTCATCGGTCTTCGGCCCACGCAGAAAACCGTGGTAACCGGAATCGAAATGTTTAATAAGCTCCTCGATGAAGGCCGCGCCGGCGACAACGTAGGTGTCCTCCTCCGCGGACTGAAGAAAGAAGACGTTGAACGCGGACAGGTGCTCGCAAAAGGTGGCAGCGTAAACCCGCACACCGAATTCGAAACAGAAGTTTACGTACTCTCAAAAGAAGAAGGTGGCCGGCACACGCCGTTCTTCAAAGGATACAAACCGCAGTTCTATATCCGGACGACTGACGTTACCGGAGAAGTGGAACTTCCTGCAGGCGCAGAAATGGTTATGCCTGGCGACACGGTGAAACTTAAAGTGAAATTAATCGGTGCAGTAGCGCTCGAAGAAAAGCAGCGCTTTGCAATCCGCGAAGGTGGAAAGACGGTGGGCGCAGGTGTGGTGACGAAAATTCTTGTCTAATAAAATCCCGTAACACTTTGATCCATGGCAACCGCTAAAAAGGAAGTTGAAAAAGAGAAGCTCCGTCTTCGGATCAAAGCATACGATCACAAACTGATCGACAATTCTTGCCGTCAGATTATCGACACCGCAAAGCGCCATGAAGCCGAGATAATCGGTCCTATTCCGCTCCCGACCGAAATCCGGAAATACACCGTGAACCGCTCTACGTTCGTCCATAAGGACTCACGCGAGCAGTTCGAGCTTCGGATCCACAAGCGTTTAATCGAAATCGTAAATCCCAACCACGAAGTGGTTGACTCCCTCTCCCGTTTGAACCTTCCCGCTGGCGTAGATATCGCCATTAAATCAGTTTAAGGAAGGGTCTTGCAAAGATAGGGTGTTTAGTCTAAAATTCGTGGACTAAGGGAGATAGCCGAAAGCTGTTAAAAGCTGCTGGTGAACCCGGCAGTTTTTAACGTAAGAGATATGAAAATCAAAGGGACAAAACTGAAGATGACCCAGATTTTCAAGGAACACCGCGCACTCGGTGTGACTCCTATTAAAATCGCCCAAAACGAAGACATGGCTCCCTTGAAAGTCGGGGAGCTTGTCCATGTAAGCGGAATCACGAAAGGACATGGTTTCCAGGGGGTCGTGAAACGGCACGGTTTCGGCGGAGGACCAAAGACTCATGGTCAGAAGAACCGCCACCGCGCACCCGGTTCAATTGGCAACACAACGCCGCAGCGCGTGCTTCCCGGTCGCCGGATGGCAGGGCATATGGGTGTCGTGAAGCAAACGATTAAGAACATGGAAGTTGTTTCGATTGATGCCGAGAAAAAAATCCTCTTTATTTTAGGTGCTGCTCCCGGTCCCACCCGCGGCGCAGTAACCGTGAATACTGCAAAGTAATAATTTTGAAACATGAAAGCTCCGGTCTACAGCATCGAAGGAAAAGAAGTCGGGGAGATGGAACTCCGCCCCGAGATTTTTGGTGCGCGCTGGAATCCGGATCTCGTTCGCCAGGCACTCTTGGCACAGCTTGGAAACCGGAGAAGTCCGCTCGCGCACGCGAAGACCCGTGGTGAAGTCTCGGGTGGTGGAAAGAAACCATGGAGGCAGAAGGGGACCGGTCGGGCGCGACACGGTTCGATCCGCTCTCCGATCTGGAAGGGAGGCGGTGTGACTCACGGACCCAGGAACGACAAGAGCTATACACTGAAGATCAATAAGAAAATGCGTACTGCCGCGATCCGGAGTGTAGTTTCGAAAAAATTCGCGGGTGGTGATCTGAAAATTATTGAGGTGATTACCTTAAGCGCTCCGAAAACAAAAGAACTCGCGGGCGTACTTCGCACGTTCCTCAAGGCACCGAAAGCAGGAAAGCTTTCCGCACTTCTCATTCCTGCCGAAGGGAACCGGGTCATCTACCGAGCGTCTGCAAATATTCCAAGCGTGAAGAGCGTTGATCCGCGCTCCATTAATGTGGAAGATCTCTTGGGTCACCGGAGTATTTTAATCGAACGGAAGGCAGTCGAGGAACTGAAAATTTAATGCTATGGCTAAATTTATTTTGAAGCACCCCATCATTACCGAGAAATCCACCGCGAATGCGGAGACGGGGAAATATGTATTTCTTGTAGAAAAGGGAGCAACCAAGCAGGAAATCGGAAAAGCGGTTACCGAGGCGTACAAAGTGAAAGTTGACCGCGTCCACGTGATAAACACCCGACCGAAGACTCGGCACTTTGGCCGAAGCGTCGGAGTTCGCGCTGGATACCGGAAAGCGATTGTCACTCTTGTGGCGGGTCAAAAATTAGATATCCTTCCGCAATAGCCACTATGAAGACTTATAAACCAACATCGCCATCGCGTCGCCAAATGACTGGCATTGATTACCGGTCATTCGTGACGACGAAAGAGCGGATGAAATCGCACACCAAGCGGCTTCGCACGAACGCGGGAAGAAATCACCGCGGCGTGATTACGGTACGCCACCAGGGCGGAGGAGTGAAGAAGATTTACCGCATGGTTGATTTCGTTCAGAACCGCATGAACATTCCGGCACGCGTCGAAGCAATCGAATACGACCCGTACCGGAGTGCGTTCATTGCGCGCATTATCTACCGTGATGGCATGCGCAGTTATGTCCTTGCAGTGAAGGATCTTAAAGTGAACGACGAAATAGTTTCTGCCGAGAACCCGACGCTCAAGCTCGGAAACCGGATGCCTCTGAAAAACGTTCCGCTTGGTTATTTTGTGAGTAATGTTGAATTAAAAGTTGGCGGCGGCGGCCGACTTGCTCGTTCAGCAGGATCATATGCCGAAGTATTGGCGCAGGAAGGAGGAACAACCACCCTTCGGCTTGCTTCGAAGGAAGTCCGCCAGGTTTCATCTGCCGGGCTTGCGACACTTGGACAAGTTTCGAATCCCGATTACAATCTGACGAACCTCGGGAAAGCAGGCAGAAACCGGTGGCTCGGCGTGCGGCCGACCGTCCGCGGCTCTGTCATGAACCCAGTTGACCACCCCTACGGCGGTGGTGAGGGTAAACAGCCGCGCGGTACCAAGCGTCCGAAGACCCGCTGGGGCAAGATCACCGGTGGCAGGAAGACCCGGAATCGGAAAAAATGGTCGGGTAAAT
This sequence comes from Patescibacteria group bacterium, assembly GCA_038063175.1. Lineage (GTDB taxonomy): Bacteria > Patescibacteriota > Minisyncoccia > UBA6257 > 1-14-0-10-40-38 > JBBTVP01. Next base: position 11,899 of record JBBTVP010000016.1, on the reverse strand, counting down.
TCATTCTTACGCGCCGGCCGAAAGTACGATAACATTCAGATTATATTTAAATCTTTAAATATTTAAATTTTAGAGCTATGTCACGATCAGGAAAAAAGGAGCCCTTTGTAGATAAGCGATTGCTCCAAAAAATTTCGAAACTGAAGTCGGGTGACCGGACCGTGGTAAAAACCTGGTCACGCGCTTCGGAAATTTCTCCTGAAATGGTGGGATTTGTCTTTGGCGTCCACAACGGCAAGGACTTTATTGAAGTTTCGGTTAAGGAAGAAATGGTGGGTCACCGGCTCGGGGAATTTTCTCCCACACGGAAATTCGTAAAGCACGGAGGAAAGATGCAGCGCGAACTCGAGGCATCACAGAAAGCCGCCGAGACAGAAAAGGCGAAAGCGGTCGCACCGGAGAAGAAATAATGAAATCCCGTTAGAAGTAATCAACCTATGAAACACGAAACTACTAAAATAAAAAACGAGATGATGTACGCATCCGGCTTCATTAACCACGGTCGTCTTATGACGACCTGCTTCTAACGGGATGAAAGAACAAACGGCAACGCTTAGGTATCTCCACATTGCACCCCGGAAAGTCCGGCTTATTGCGAATACCTTGAGAGGTCTGCCGATTCACGAAGCAGAGGCGCAGCTTATGCTTCGGTCGCAGCGCGCGAGCGAGCCGCTTTTGAAATTACTCCGCTCGGCGATCGCAAACGCGAAAACGAACGCGAAGATGAATCCGGATGCGCTCGTGGTCTCGGCTATCCGCGTGGATCAGGGTCCGATTCTTAAGCGATCTTTGCCGCGCGCTATGGGCCGCGCAACGCCAATTCATAAAATTATGAGCCACATTACCATCACGCTCGCTGAAAAAACCGCAGTTTCTTCACGGTTCACATTTATGCCTTCTCCGAAAAAGGAAAAGAACCTTGAGAAGCGAAAAAAGATCCGTGCAGAAGCAAAAGCAAAGCAGGATGGGGGGAAAGTGGAACGACCCAAGGAACAGAGCGGGTTCCTGAGGCGCATATTCCGGAGAAAATCCGTATGAACAAACTAACATTTAAATATTTAAATATTTAAATATAACCATGGGACAAAAGATTCGGCCGAATTCACTTCGGCTTGGCATAATTGAAAACTGGAAGAGCCGTTGGTGGACGAACGGTAACTTCAAGGCGTCTCTTGAGGAAGATGAAGCGATCCGGAAGGTGATCCGCGACCGAGTGACACCCGCAGGAATCGTCCGTATTGAAATTGAGCGGGTAGCGGTCAAAGCAAACGCATTCCGTGTATTCATTAAAGTTGCGAAACCGGGTTTAGTGATCGGACGTGGCGGAAAGGGAATCGAGGAGCTCGTGAAGGCAATCGAGGCGAAACTCCGGGCGATTTTTGTGAAGCGTGGGGATCCGAAACGGACTGCATCAGTGAGTCTGAATATTGAAGAACTCCGGCGTTCTGAAGTTTCGGCTCAATACGTTGCGCAATCCATTGCGTGGGATCTTGAAAAAAGAATGTCTGGTCGGCGGACCATGAAGCGGTATCTCGAGTTCGTGATGCAAAACCGAGATGTGCAGGGGGCGAAAGTGAAACTTTCCGGACGCATTGACGGAGCAGAAATTTCCCGGCGCGAGATGCTCTCGCGCGGAAAGCTACCGCTTCAGACGCTCCGTGCAAACATTGATTACGGTGAAGCAACCGCTTTTTCAAGCTATGGAACCGTCGGCGTAAAAGTATGGGTGTATAAGGGCGAGGTGTTTGAACGCGGAAAATAATATCTCAACTGTGATATTTAAATATTTATATTCGTAATATGCTACTCCCCAAGAAAGTAAAACACCGAAAATGGCAGAAGGGCCGCTCGAAGAACCGAGCGTTTGAAGGCCGTGGTGCCATCATTTCCTATGGCACCTATGGGTTAAAAGCCGAGGGTTCTGCATGGGTAACCTCGCGGCAAATTGAAGCTGCACGGCGGGCTATCACAAACCACATCGAACGTGAGGGTAAAGTCTGGATCCGTATTTTTCCCGATAAGCCGATCACGAAGCGGCCGCCTGAAGTCACTATGGGAGGCGGAAAGGGTACGGTAGATCACTACGTGTTTCCGGTACGGCCGGGGAGAATTCTTTTTGAAGTTGACGGACTTTCAGATAAAATCGCCCGGGAATCGCTCCGTCTCGCCGGACACAAACTGCCATTTAAGACGCGTGTGGTTTCAAAGCGCGTTGACTAATAAATAAATCTATGGCAAAACAGAAAGACACATTCAAAGATATTGAGCACAAAGCACCGACTGAACTTACCCGGATGCTCCACGAGTCGAAGGATCGCCTTTGGACGCTCGGAGGGGATCTCGCGGCCGGAAAGGTGAAGAACGTTCGTGAGATGCATGTGGTAAAGAAAACCATCGCGCGGATACTCACGGTGATGAATCGTGAAAAAGTAAAAAAATAACATGAGACATCTCCAGGGCATAGTAGTTTCCGATAAAATGCAGAAAACGGTGGTGGTCCAGATTGTCCACCGCATTACCCACGCGAAATACGGTAAAACGTGGGAGAAAAATTTACGCTTCAAAGCGCACGATCCTGAAGGAAGCGCAAAGATGGGAGATGCGGTGGTAATCGAGGAAACACGACCTTTGAGCCGTGAAAAACGGTGGAAGGTGGTAGAGGTGATTAAGAAGGTAGAGCGTGTGGAAAGTGAAAAGTAGAAAGCGACAAGGAAATCCATTTCACTTCTCACATTTAACATTTAACTAATTACGATGATCCAAGAACGGGCAATACTCAAAGTAGCAGATAACAGCGGCGCGAAAATCGTTCGCTGCTTCCGCGTACTTGGAGGTTCCCGGAAACGGTACGCAAGAATCGGAGACATCGTGATCACTTCAGTCCAGGTCGCCGAGCCAAGAAAACCGATCAAAAAGAAAGACGTAGTAAGGGCAGTGGTTGTGCGGACGAGAAACCCGCTTCGCCGGAGAGACGGAACTGTGATCCGATTCGATGAAAACGCTGTTGTGTTGATTGATGAAAAACGAGAGCCGAAAGGAACGCGGGTATTCGGCCCGCTTCCCCGCGAACTCAAGGAGCGTTTCGAAAGCGTATTCGCACTCGCTGAAGAAATTTTATGAGATTAAAAACCGGAGATACCGCCATTGTGATGGCTGGTAAGGACAAAGGGAAAAAAGGAAAGGTGGCAGCGATCTTCGTGAAAGAAGGGCGTGTCGTTCTTGAGGGCGTCAATCTTTATACGAAACACAGTCGGCCAAAGCGACAGGGCGAGAAAGGGGAGACCGTGACGGTTCCTCGTGCTATTGCTGAAGCGAAGGTGATGCCGTTTTGTTCGAACTGTGCGAAAGGAGTCCGCATTGGATCACGGAACGAAGGCGGAAAATCATTGCGATTCTGTCGGAAGTGTAAGGTGACCATTTAATCCTATGCAGAAAACTCACGAAAAAGTATCTACCGAGGTCCGCGCTCATATCGAAAAAGTGGTAGTAAACACGGGGACTGGCCGTCTCTCGAGCCAGCCGCATTTTGAGGACAAACTGCTTCCTGAAATTATGAAAGAATTCGCTTTGATTACCGGACAGAAACCACGGACGAATCCTGCGAAGCGCTCGATCGCTGGTTTTAAACTTCGCGAGGGTGCAGTGGTCGGCATTTCCACAACACTTCGTGGTAAACGCATGAAGGAATTTATTGATCGGTTGAACCGGATCGTGTTTCCCCGTATCCGAGATTTCCGCGGGCTTAGTATTTCCGGAGTTGATTCTCGCGGTAATTTGACCGTGGGCATCAAAGAACATATAGTGTTTCCCGAGGTAAACCAGGAAGATTCGAAAGTTTCATTCGGTCTCCAGGTGAGTGTCATTCCGAAACGTGCGCTTCCTCGGGAGCAGGCGATTCATATGTATCGAGAGCTCGGATTTCCGCTCGCAAAGCAAGAGCATTGAACTAAAAACCCGTATGGCAAAAAAATCAACGATCGCACGCGCGCTCAAAAAACCGAAGTTCAGCACCCGGATTGTCCGGCGCTGTTTTCGCTGCGGACGAAAGCGAGCGTATATGCGCACCTTTGGCGTTTGCCGGATCTGTTTCCGAGAGCTCGCGGGTCGAGGGGAAATTCCTGGAGTTAGAAAATCATCCTGGTAATATGCGAATATTTAACTATTTAAATATTTAAACCGATTTTATGTACACCGATCTCATCACTCGAATACGGAATGCCCAGCAAGCGCGCAAAGAATTCGTGAAATTAATGTACTCGAATTCAAATTTTGCGATCGCCGAACTTCTTGCAAAACACAACTACGTTGATTCTGCGGCAAAGAAAGGACGCATGCCGAAACGGATCATCGAAATCAAGCTTCGGTATGATAGCGACGGACGAGGTGCGATCGAGGGATCCCGTTTTGTGAGCCGTTCATCGCTCCGGAAATATGTTGGATACCGAGACCTCCGTGAGGTGAAACAAGGATACGGCATTTCTATTCTTTCTACGCCCCAGGGAATTATGACTGGAAAAGAAGCGAGAAGGGCGAAGGTCGGAGGCGAACTTCTGTGTGAAATCTGGTAGTAAAAATATTTAAATTATTTAAACATTTAAATATCTTCGTATATGAGCAAGATCGCAAAAAAACCAATTATCATTCCCGAAGGAGTCACTGTCTCCGTGAATTCCGGAGCGGTTGAATGTTCTGGTAAACTCGGCAAAATTTCAGTTCCTATGCTTCCTTTTATTAGCGTAGCAATGAAGGATCGCGAATTAACCGTTCGTCCGAACGAGGAAAGTAACCAGGCGGGAGCAAACTGGGGGACCATGGCATCCCTCATCATGAGCGCCTTAAAAGGAGTGAATGAAGGTTTTACAAAAACCCTCGAAATCGAAGGAATTGGTTTTCGCGCGACCATGGAAGGCGAAACACTCGTCTTAAATATTGGTTTTACTCACCCGGTGAAGTTTCAATCGAGGCAGGGCGTAAAAATAACGGTTGCGAAAAATATCATTACCATTGCGGGGATCGACAAGGCGCTCGTGGGACAGACTGCAGCGCATATCAGGAGCTTAAAAAAACCCGAGCCCTATAAAGGGAAAGGAATTAAATATTCGGGCGAAGTGGTTCGCCGCAAAGCCGGTAAAAAAGTTGCAGGCGCGGGGAGTGAACAGAAATAGAAGCACGCCAACTTATTATGAAGCTGATTACATTAGAACGGCGAAATAAGCGGAGGGTACGTTCCGGAAACAAAATTTTTGGCACAAGTGCACGGCCGCGGATTTCCGTTTTCCGCAGCAATAAATTCACCTATGTACAGCTCATTGACGACGAGAACGGGCGTACGATTGCATCTGCGTCCACCCGGGGTTCTCAAAAGAAAGGAGAAAAGAAACTCACCCAGGCAGAGGCGCTCGGTAAGGCAATTGCAGAGCAGGCACTGAAGCTGGGCGTGAAGCGCGCGGTTTTTGACAAGCGATCGTATCACTATCATGGGAGAATCAAGGCGATCGCCGAAAAAGCACGGGAAGCAGGATTAACAATTTAATAGCACTTATAAACCTATGGAACGAAGATTCGGAGGAGGAAGACCTTCTATGAAAAAAGAAGAGTTTAAGGACAAGGTGCTTGATTTACGCCGGGTTACCCGTGTTACCGCAGGAGGTAAACGGTTTCGTTTCCGTGTAACGGTGATCATCGGCGACGAGAAGGGCCGTGTTGCCGCAGGTATCGCGAAAGGGCTCGATGTGCAGCAGGCAATTGCGAAAGCAAAGATGAATGCCAAAAAGCATATCGTTATTGTTCCATTGAAGGGGCGGACCATTCCCCATGAAGTCGAAGCAAAATTCAGCGCGGCGCAAGTACGCCTGAAGCCCGCGAAACCCGGGCACGGTCTTATTGCCGGAGGCGCGGTTCGTGTGGTGCTCTCGCTTGCAGGGGTGCGTGATATTACCGCGAAGTGTCTCGGCCGAACTCCGAATAAACTCACCAATGCGCTCGCAACCATCGAGGCATTGAAGCAGCTTCGAAAAGAACCAAAGACGAAATAATTTTCATGAATCTCCATACTATCGAACGGCCGCAATGGATGAAGCGGCGAAAAACACGAGTAGGACGCGGAGGTAAGCGCGGAACGACCTCTGGCCATGGAACAAAGGGACAGAAATCCCGCTCTGGTCATCGCATCCGACCCGCGGTACGGGACTTAATTCAGCGTCTGCCTAAGCTTCGGGGAACAAAAAATAAATCCCGCATCGAGGGTGCAACGCCCGTGAATGTTGGCATGCTCGACCAGTTTGAAGCAAAGAGTATTATTGATCCGAAGGCGCTCAAAGCCGCCGGGTTTATTCGTTCCGAAAAGGAGCGCGTTAAAATCTTAGGGGATGGCAAGCTTACGAAAGCACTTATCGTACGTGGAATTTCTGTTTCGAAAAAGGCAAAAGAAAAAATAGAATTAGCGAAAGGCACTATCGAAGCCGGATCATGAACCGCATACTTCAGATATTCCGGATTCCGGACCTTCGCAAGAAGGTGCTCATGGTTCTCCTCTGGCTCGTGGTGTTTCGTGTGCTTGCCGCGATTCCGATCCCTGGCATTGATTCCGAACAGCTTCGTACCTTTCTCGGCGGGAATCAGCTTTTTGGTTTTTTTAACCTTTTTTCCGGCGGTTCGCTCGATAACTTGTCGGTGATGATGTTAGGTGTGGGACCCTACATTACCGCGACCATCATTATGCAGCTCCTCACGATGATCTTTCCCGCGATGAAGGCGATGTATTACGAGGAAGGATCGGCTGGCAGGGCAAAATTCAACCGATATTCTCGCTGGCTTACCGTTCCACTTGCGGCACTCCAGGCGTACGGTTTCCTCCGGATCCTTGCGGGGCAGAATGTTGTTGGTGATATCGGCACCAGTGCCATTGTTACGAACGTCATCATCGTAACTGCCGGATCTATGATCCTTATGTGGATTGGCGAGCTCATTTCTGAATATAAGATCGGGAACGGCATTTCACTTCTTATCTTTGCCGGTATCGTGAGTAGTATTCCGAACGCTGTCCGAGGCGCACTTGCTTCTTTTGATGAGTCACTCGTTCCGACGTATATCGCATTCTTGCTTCTTGCGGTTGTTATTATTGCCGGAGTTGTGTTCGTGAGCCAGGGAGAGCGAAAAGTTCCCGTCACCTATTCAAAACGGGTTCGTGGCAACCGAATGTATGGCGGCGCCACGAGTTATCTGCCGCTCAAAGTGAACCAGGCAGGTGTGATTCCTATCATATTCGCAATCTCGATCCTGCTCTTTCCGCAATTTCTCGCGCAAATCATTGCCATTTTCTCTACGAGCGCATCCCAGGCCGCGTTCGATTTTGTAACCCGGGTTCTCGGCAATCAGGTAATCTACAGCATCATGTACTTTGTGCTCGTCGTGGTGTTCACTTATTTTTACACCGCAATTACGTTCGATCCAAAAGAGATATCAAAAAACCTCCAGCGAAGCGGGGGATTCATCCCAGGGATTCGACCCGGAGAGCCTTCGGGGGAATATCTTGGAAAACTAACGAGGCGGCTCACCTTCTTCGGCGCGCTTTTCCTCGGTATCGTGGCAATCCTACCAAATATTACCCAGCTCATCACGGGCGTACAGATCCTCACGATCGGGGGAACTGCGCTCCTCATCGTAGTTTCCGTGGCGCTTGAAATCATGAAACAGGTTGAATCCCAGCTCGTACTCCGCGAATACGAAGGATTCGAGTAGCGTTCGAATATTTTCCGTTAAGAACCGAGGTTCACTCGCTTATATTGTTTAGGGAAAAATCGCATGCTAAGCTTTGGAAGTCATGCAAAAAATTTCCGTCATCATCTACGGTCCCCCCGGTTCTGGAAAGGGAACGCAATCGGAACTTATTGCGAATAACTATAAGCTCATTCATTTCGACACCGGGCAACGGATTCGGGAGGTTATTTATGATCCCGCAAACGCAAACGACGAAGTTATCCAGCGACAGCGGAAGCAATACTACGAGAAGGGTTTGCTCTGTGAGGAATGGTGGGTATTCAAAATTGTCTCCGAGGGTATTAGAGATCTTGGGAAAGTAAGCGGACTTGTGCTCTCGGGTTCTCCGCGGACCCTCTACGAAGCTTTTGACGAAGGAGATCGGAAAGGGACCATGTCAATTCTCGATGATCTTTATGGAAAAGAGCATATTTATATTTTTCTTCTCAAAGTGAGCCCTGAAGCAGCAACATTCAGGAATGGGAAGAGAAAAGTGTGTCCGGTGTGTGGACGCGGATATCTATTTCAGAAGGATGCCGAACTCAATGCATGTCCGATCTGTCTTTCTCCGCTGACGCTCCGCACTGACGATAATCCTGCGCTCATGCTGGACCGACTTACGGAATTTGAAAAGCGAACTGCTCCGATCATGGATGGGCTCCGTAAGCGTGGGTATACAGTCCACGAAATAAATGGCGAGCAACCACCATATCTCGTATATCGAGATATCACGAAATGGCTCTCGTAAAGAGCGTAGTTGAAATTCAAAACATGCGGCGTGCCGGAGCGATGCTCGCTCGGGCACTCGCGGAGGTTTCAGCTCAAGTAAAGGAAGGTATGCAGCTTGTTGAGCTTGACCGCATAGCTCATGATGCTATTAAGCAGCAGGGTGGTGAACCAGCGTTTCTTAACTACCAACCCGCAGGCGCTACGCGCGGTTTTCCGGCAACGATTTGTGCTTCGCTGAATGATGTCGTGGTGCACGGTGTTCCGACACGGCGGGAATTGAAGTATGGGGATGTTCTCAAAATAGATCTTGGCACGAAGTACCAAGGGTATTATGCCGACGCTGCAATTACGATTTCGATTGGGAAGCCAACTCCGGAAGTGCAAAACCTGATACATGTTACGCGCGAGGCGCTTCAGATGGGCATTCGCGCCGCAATTCCCGGCGGAACGCTCGGTGATATTGGATATGCGATTGAATCGTGCGTGCGTGCAGGAAAGTTGAATGTAGTGAAGGGACTCACCGGGCATTTCATCGGCACGGAGCTTCACGAGGATCCGAGTGTTCCAAATGAAGGTCGTCCGGGAAAGGGGATGAAACTTGTCCCCGGTATGGTATGTGCGATCGAACCCATGGTGAGTATGGGTTCACCGAAAGTGATCCAGCAGAACGATGAAGGATATCGGACTTCTGACGGAAGCATTTCAGCACATTTTGAGCATACGGTGCTCGTCACCGAAAACGGACCCGAGATACTCACGGCATGATATACTACGGCTATGACGAAGCCGTTCCTGTCTGTCATCATCCCCACCTACAATGACGCGGAACGACTTCCGCTTACCCTAATTGATGTGGACAGGCATCTTTCCGGGGCCGAGTTCTCATATGAAATTCTTGTAGTAAACGACGCATCCACCGACCGGACACGTGAAACGGTGCTCCGACTTGAACCAGTCGCTAAAAATCTGAAACTCATCGATAATCCGACCCATCGTGGTCGGGGTGCAGCGGTGAAGCTTGGCATACTTGCGGCAAAAGGGAACTGGCGGCTCATCTTTGATCCCGCGAATTCTATTTCGATCGTTGAATTTAATAAAATCCTTCCCGCGCTTACCGCAAACCGTGGTATCCATGTGCTCGCTGCATCTCGGCGGTCGCACCAAACCACGTTCGAAGGATCGGAGCCGATCGCGCACCGTGCGCTCGAGTGGATTACAAACCGTGCGGCAAAAACAATTCTTCAGACGCGCACACGCGACTTTCTGCTTGGCTTTCATTGCTTTTCCGAAGAAGCAGCCGAACGTATATTTTCGTCAACGCGTTCCGAGGCGCTTGGACAGTCAATCGAGGCGCTCGCACTCGGAGAGTATATGGGATATCCCGTACAGGAGGTTCCGGTAAGTGTTTCAGATCGATCCGGCGGCGCATTTCCGGTGCTTGCCGATTACTTGCAAATGCTCATTGAAACGATTAGGATTCGTTGGTGGATGAGCCGGGGGAAATATAAACGCGCTCACTAATTACAATTTTTAGCATTTTGGTCGCTATTCTCTATCATCATGGATGAACCATACTACGTAACTGCTGAACGCCTTGAAGAATTAAAACAAGAACTCGAAACGCTTCGTACCGACAAACGGATCGAAGTGGCGAAGCGCTTAAAACGGGCAAAAGAACTCGGAGATCTTTCGGAGAATTCCGAGTACATCGAAGCACGTGAGGAACAGGCACAGGTGGAGCGCCGGATTTTTGAACTCGAGAAGATGGTAAAAAATGCATCGCTCATCACGAAAGAAGGGCTTGGTAATGATTGGGTGAAAATTGGTTCAACCATCCTTGTTTCGAAGAACGGTGTGCAACAGCGTTTTACTATTGTCGGTTCGAGTGAGGCGAATCCATTAAAAGGATTTATTTCGAATGAATCACCGCTCGGAAAAGCATTTCTTGATAAACGGGTAGGGGATACGATGAAGGTAAAAGTTCCTTCAGGTGAAGTCACGTATCGGATCGACAAAATAGAATAGTTGCTCGGAGTATCATGATTGAGGATCTCCGGAATGAACGACTAAAAAAACTCGAGAAGCTTGTAAGTCTTGGCTACGAGGTTTTTCCTGCGTCAACGAAACGGACTGCGACAGTCGCAGAGGTGCTCAAGGGTTTTCAAAAACTTGCTCGCGGGCGTAAAAAGGTTTCGGTGGTAGGTCGCATCATGGGGATGCGGAATCAGGGGAGTCTTATCTTTCTTGATCTTCGGGATGCAACCGAAACAATACAAATCGTTGCAAAAAAGAACGAAATCCGAGATTTCTCCGTGTTCCAAAACAACCTTGATATCGGAGATTTTCTGGAAGCGACCGGACAGCCGTTTGTAACCAAACGAGGCGAGAAAAGCATCGAAGCGAAGTCTCTGAACATTCTTTCAAAAAGTCTGCGGCCGCTCCCGTCCCAGTGGCATGGACTTGAAGACACCGAGATTCGTTTTCGAAAACGGTATCTCGATTTGCTCATGCGTCCGGAACTCCGAAGTCTCTTTGAGGCGAAGATGCGTTTTTGGGCAACGACGCGCGCCCATCTTGTGGAACACGGCTTCATCGAGGTTGAAACTCCCGTGCTCGAATCGGTTCCCGGAGGTGCCGAAGCAGAACCTTTTGTGACGCACCACAACGCGCTCGATCAGGATTTTTATCTTCGTATCTCCCTTGAGCTTCCCTTGAAACGTCTCATGGTTGGAGGATTCGAAAAAGTGTTTGAAATTGGCCGGATTTTCAGGAACGAGGGCATTGATGCGGAGCATCTCCAGGACTATACACAAATGGAGCTCTACTGGGCATACCAGGATTATGCGGGACTCATGGCATTCATTGAAAAACTTGTGAAACGAGTAGTGAAAAGCACGACTGGTTCATTTACCACGATTTCCCAGGGGAAAAAGATTAATTGGGGTCGAAAGTGGCCACGACTTGAATACTACGACTTATTCAAAAAAGGGACGGGAATAAATCTCCACACGGCGAGCGAAAAAGATCTCCGGGAAAAAGCGGAGAAGCTCGGTCTTTCCGCGTTGCTTCATCGCGCATCCAAGGGACGGATTGTTGATCTTCTCTTCAAACACACGGTGCGACAAGAACTCACCCAGCCCGCGTTTCTCGTGAACCCTCCGGTCGAAATCGAACCACTCGCAAAGCGCATGAGGAAAGACCAGGGTCGCGTGGAACGCTTCCAGGTCGTGGGGTGTGGCACCGAACTTGGAAAAGGATTTTCCGAGTTGAATGATCCGCTTGACCAGCGGAAACGTTTTGAGGAGCAAATGAAACTTCGGGCAGCCGGCGACAAAGAAGCCCAGATGCTCGATGAAGATTTTTTGGAGGCCTTGGAGTATGGCATGCCGCCCGCCTCCGGCTTTGGCGTCTC
>JBBTVP010000015.1:0-6582 GCA_038063175.1 Patescibacteria group bacterium | reverse complement strand
TAGAAAGGCAAAGCATGTTTCCCGCTTCCTGGTTCCTCATGAGAGATGCGAATTCCAATCGCACCTCTCTTCAACGTGTCAACGAGAGCATCTCCGGCGATTGGCAACCCCGAGTTGGAGAGGTGGTCCATTCCGGATATGTCACCATGTCTCTTCCATGCTATGTCACCGCGACTTTCGATGACTCACTCTGTAGATTCTTCGATGGCTTACTCGCTATTGATAGTCCCAGTACAGGACATCTCAGAGCCATCGCCCATCTCATCGTGGTTGTCGAAAACTCGCGGTCAGTCCATCTCCCAAGCACATAGCGCACTCTCGCACAATCTCTAGCCCCCTTACGCTTCGCAGCGGAGGGGGGCTTGTTCATTTCTCTCTACCTTTTTTAATACTTCGATTCGAATCGCACAAAACACTAAAACGAAAACGCCCAATGCTCGGGCGTTTTCTGATGTCGGTGCGTGCACCGCGAAGCCTCGCAATGCGGGGCGAAGTGGTGGAGATTTATGAAAACGCTCGAACCCGTCGACACAACAATGCAATCGAGCCCCTAGAAAACCTCGATATTTTTTGGCAAATCCTGTTTTGAAACTTTGATTTTGAAAATAGGTTTAACGGGTTTATCACTAATCCATTCGACCGGACGGCGCTGCCTAAAATCTTTTTTATTAAATACATAGACCCACCCAATTATTTGATCGCTTAGTCGATTCATGACCGCTCTCTCTACTCCGTAGTCCATGATGATCGAACCATTAGACTCAGTTGCTCCAGAACGAGAATGTCCTAGTGGTGCAGCAACAGCCATGAAAATTGCGTAATCTGCGACTTGTGAAGCATGAACACCAGGCTCGTCGTCGGATCCAGCAATAGTATCAATAGCTTGCCGGGGTTCAAGCTGCTCCACATCAACATTCGTACCATGAAAGACATAGGAGTCCGTGGCTTCGAGCTCTCGTAGTTGCTTTCGCTCAGGAGATTCGATATTTTCGTTTACTTCAATTTTTTGATCGCGTGAAATACCTTCACTCATGCTTAAAGTGTAACAAAAAACCAGATAGTTCTATATTTATGGACATGGACTCAAGAAGAATTGTCAGATGGAGTTTGATCCGGCTTTACCGGAAACTCCCACCGCCGCCAGCGGGCGGACAAGTCGGCAACCCCGCAAAAAAACTTGTGGACCCACCGGGAATTGAACCCGGGCCTCGGCAATGCGAATGCCGCGTAATACCACTTTACTATGGGCCCTTAGGCCCACAAGTTTTTGCACGGGGCATGGTGCGAATGTTCCCGTCCCGCCTACGTTTAAAATAAGGTAGGTTTTGGCGGGACGCAATCCGCCATAGCTTCAGCGGCGGCGGACCGCGTAATACCATTTTATTCCGACGCCCGTTTCGGGATCGGAACCCCGACTTCCTTTTTGTATCTTGATATGTGCGTCGGGGCTATGGGCCCAGAGGATGCGCTTTAGATTGTAACCACCGAAACCCTGATTCGCAAGAAGTTTGCGACATACCTCACTTTTCCGTATCATGATGGCACGAATATACCAATGAAATTCAGAATCAAGCCCGCGGTCGTCTACGTCAGCTTTTTCATTCTCGGCGCTACCGCGTTTTTCGCAACGACCGAATGGATCATTCCCGCAATACATGCACGTTCAAAATCTGCGGATGGCGATCACATCGTAGACCGTGCGATCACGAAAGATTCTAAAGAAATCTGGAGAGACGAAGACGCGCTCTATTCATATGTGAAAAAATTTGGTCCGGCTGAAACCATGGCGCACCTGAATGCTCTTTCTACTACGTATGGCAGCTGCCATGACCCTGCGCACAAAGCAGGAAGATTTTCATATGAAATCTATAGCGATGAATCCTTCAAGGAATGCAGCGCCGAATGCCACTCCGGCTGCTACCATGGGGCAACCGAAGCGTACTTTAAGGAACACGGCACCGCGAATCTCTCCGAAAATTTGAACACGCTCTGCGGAGATGAATTGAACGCGTTTTTCAGTCACCAGTGCGTACACGGAATCGGCCACGGCCTTATGGCGTGGACGAGCTACGAAATTTTCGACGCGCTCGAGAGTTGCGATCTCCTCGATCGTCGGCAAGATTCCTGCTGGACCGGAGTCTTTATGGAAAATATCGTAGGAGGACTTGCGAAATCGGAAGCAGAGAAAAATCCGGAACAGGCCGACCACTTCACGGAATATCTTTCGGATGATCCTCACTACCCGTGCAACCACCCTACCCTCGAGGAAAAATATCGCGGATCGTGCTATTTCCTCCAGACTTCACGCATGGTTCAGCTCTTCGGAGGTGACTTCAAGAAGGTAGCCAACTCATGCGCTACGGTTCCGGACCTTTACCGACGCACCTGCTTCGAGAGTATGGGTCGTGACATCGGTGGAACCTACCGTGGAAATCCATCCGGAGCAATTGCCGCGTGCGCATTCGCCCCGAAAGGCAACTTCCGGCTCGGATGCCTCTCGGGGGCGGTACAGGACACCTTTTGGGATCCTTCAGGAGCCGATGCCGCAATTGGTTTTTGCAAACTCGTCACTGACACAACAGAAAAATCTGCTTGCTATCAAACGATTTTTGGCAGAATGCCGGAAATTTTGAGCGGAGTCGCTGAGCGAACATCATTCTGCGAAAAAGCGGAAGTCGAATACCAGGGTGATTGCCTCGCGCGAGTAAATAATTAGCTCTTACCCTATGGGCGGTTTACGGATGTTTCTCGCACGCCACCGCATTCTCCTCGCAGCTCTCGGAACACTCGTCTGGTTCGGCGGACTCGTTTTTTATGGAATAACTGATGCGAGCGGAATCCCGATCATACTTTGGGCGATCGCACTGCTACTGCTCATCGCATCTCTCGCTACGTTCAAGAATCAGCCCGAGCGCTCGTTCTGGCTGAAAGATATTTTTTTCCTGATAGGGCTCTTGGTCGTATTCGCTCCGGTCTACACCACGTTCGTCCACGAGATTCCGTGGCAGGTGAATACCGACGAGGTAACGATCATGCTCTTTTCCGAAAAAATTGCATCCACGCCTCACGCAGATCCCGTGGGGCTCTCCGACTATTTCGGATTCCCTTCACTTCCCTTCTTTGTTTTTGGAAAGCTTGCGAATATGCTCGGCGGGATGTCGCTCGCGCACATGCGTCTCATCCACGCGTGGTCAGGAGTATGCATCGTCCTTGCAGGATATTGCTTTTTCCGAGCATTCCTTGGGCATGGCTCATCGCTCGTCGCCGCGATTCTTTTGGGAGCGAACCATTCACTCATTGCGATAAGCCGAATGGCAATGCGTGATAATACAGGACTTTTGATCGAACTCCTCGCGCTCGGCGCACTCGCCTGGGGACTGAAACGCCGGTCGCTCCTCCTTACCTTTTTCGGCGGAATCTTCACCGGGCTTACTTTTTACACATACTACCCCTCGAGAATCACGCTTGTTATCTGGGTAATGTTTCTTGCCGGCACCCTCATATTCCTCCGCGATCGGATTCCCGTAAAAACAACAATTAAATTTGGCGTGCTGGCGTTCATAGGATTTCTCTTCACGATAGCTCCGCTCGGCATTGCAACTATTGAAGAAGGCGGAACGAGCATGAGCTACCCGAAACAGCAATTCCTTTTCCTCAAAGAAGGACAGGATCTTCAGGTTGAATGGTCAGGCGGCATTCCCGTGAAGGATGCGATCGTGAAAAATATTTCACAGGGGCTTTCCACATTCAACGAACCAATCCATGATCAAGGATATATCTACCCGAACTATGGGCATGGATTTGTAGATCCAATAACCGGCGTGCTCATCTGGATCGGACTCACGCTCGCATGGCTTCGTTTGGTATCGCGTGCAGATGGACGTGAGGGTGATCTCCTCGCAGGGATTGGATTCCTCATACTCTACCTCGCATTCAGCTTGCTCATTACCAAAGCACCAAACTACACGCGCCTCCTGGTTACCCTTCCCTTTGTGAGCTACCTCGGTGCGATCGCAATCCGCGAAAGCACGGCGTTCCTTACAGCCCCAATCTATATGTTTCCAAAAATTCGAACGTATACGATGCGCGCAGTCACCGCAGGAGCGTTACTCGTTATTTTCATTTTGAACTTCGGCATATTCGGTGATTTTGTGGCAAAAGGATACACGGAAGGAAACGATGTCGGCGGCACCGGGAGATATGTGGAAATGCGAGCTCACCGAGAACACTATTCCTTCTATCTCGCTGCAAATGAGAGTTTCCCTTATTACTCGTGGGGCAATGCATATCAGTGGAAAGACTGGCTCGGATTTTTTGCAGATTCCACCCAAGAAGTCACCGTAGTGGATCCGAAAGAAATTCCTGGCTCCCTGAAGCAACCGCCGTTTACCGTATTTATGTCTGATGCGCTATGGAAAACGCTAGAGCTTCAATTCAGAAAAAACTATCCTAATCTCATCGTACATTCCATCACTCCGTATGGTCACCTTCGGGCAATAGAAGTTCTTGAAAAATAAACTGAAATCATGGAGCAACTGAGCGTCGTGATACCCGCATGGAATGAAGAACTTCGGATCGGAGATACCGTGCGGAAAATTTCGGACTACCTTGTCGGAAAAGAATTTCTATTTGAAATCATTGTTGCCGACGATGGCTCTACTGATCAAACCAGAGAGATCGCAGAGAGAGCGGGAAAATCTGTGCGCGTGCTCATACTCCCCCATCGGGGCAAGGGGAACGCCGTACGGGAGGGGATGCTCGCCGCATCCGGCGATTTAATCCTCGTTACCGACGCGGATCTTTCGACCCCAATCGAGGAAATTGAGCGTTTTCTCCAAATCGATGCCTCTGTCGTAATCGCCTCACGAGCACTCCCTACGTCGATTATTCCCGTGCACCAGCCACGGTATCGTGAAATAGGCGGAAAACTTTTGAATATTGCGGTTCGCCTCGTTGTGCTCCCTGGTATCAAAGACACCCAGTGCGGTTTTAAACTCTTTCAAGCGAAAGCCGCAAAAGAAATATTCCGACGCCAGACTATTCCAGGATTCGGTTTCGATATCGAGATTCTATTCATCGCCCGCCGCTTTGGCTATCAGGTGATTGAACTCCCCGTCCGATGGACAAACGATGATCGCACCAAGGTACATCCATTCCAAAGTGGAATCACTATACTTGTGGATCTCTTCCGGATACGATTAAATAGTTTGAGAGGGAAATATCAGTAACATCCCGTTAGAAGCCGCGATCGCTTTAAAATCGCACCTAAAACAAATGTATAGTCGTTGCAATAAAATAAATTTACAGATTCGCCAAGATCGCGATCTGCTTCTAATGGGATGAAAAAAATGATTATTCCGATTGTGATCGTAATTGTCACCATCGCCGCGTTTATATTCTTCCAGAACCGGATCACTGAAAAGGACGACACGGTGACTACTACTCCACCGCCGCCAGTAACCACGGAAATCAAAACAGTTCGCATGCGCGACGACGGCTACGAGCCGGCAAATCTCACAGCGGCAGTAGGCACGACAATCACTTTTACGAATGACGACACGAACGACCACTGGCCTGCGTCGAACATCCATCCTACCCACGAGATCTACCCCGCATTTGACCCAAAACGTGCCATTCCGCCCGGCGAATCGTGGAGCTTTATCTTTGATAAAGCCGGCATCTGGAGATGGCATGATCACCTCTTTCCGAACCTGAAGGGAACGATTACGGTAGAAGAATAAAAATGGGGAAAAAAATTCAAAAACAATCCCGCACCACTACCATCGCAGTGCTACTTCTGGCGGGTATTGGGGCGCTCGCTTTCCTTTTTTCCATGGGGCCTATGGATCTCCTCGCCCAGGTCCTCCCACGGAGAAGTCCAACTCCGCGCATCGTCTACAACGATATCAGCGAACGTAAGTTGAGATTCGCGACGTGTAGAACAGAAGATTGCGCTACGGTAAGAATTACAGAGCTAGGATCTGAAACCACCCTCGCTCCCTCTGCATTCACCTCCCTCGGACTTACCCAAGGAAGAGACGGGCTGCCGCTCATCGGGCTTATTCATGAGCAATACAATCCAAGCGGGTTTGCCCAAACCGTGCGCACCATTCATTGTGGAAACCAGTTTTGCAGCAGCGGCAATACTACCGCACACCTCACGACCAAAGGCCTTTTCTCCGGTATTTCACTTGCAATCGGGAGCGATGACTTACCGGTTCTCTCCTATGCATCTCAATACCTTTCTCCCGTGGGAATTCATGTAGTGCACTGCGGAAATGCGAAATGCACAAGCGGGAATACTGATACGCTCATCGCCCCTCTCATGCTCGTACCGAACGACACATCGATTGCGATCGGAAGCGACGGGCTGCCAATCATTACTTTTTCTTATCAGGATTCCACTGGCCCAGGCACGGGCAATGAGCGAAGCAACCTTGCCGTAGTGCACTGCGGTAACCTGAACTGCTCTCAAAACAATAATACGAAAATACTAATGTCGGGCACCTTGAATGCCCTCGCAACCTCATACACCGTAGAGCCAGCATACCACCGCATGGTAGGCCGCATTATGATCGGGAG
>JBBTVP010000014.1:0-6049 GCA_038063175.1 Patescibacteria group bacterium | reverse complement strand
TAAAAACCGTACGAATGGCGGTGCTTCAAGGCGTTTCGGTTACCCATGTTGATGCAGTGACCTATGGTAACACAGGTTCTCAAAGCTAGTCAACGGCAATAGAGATACGGTCGGCATTGTTCGGGATCCACCGCACCCAGAAGGGCCACAGGGCTACTTTAGCGCTTTCCACCCCCGGAACCGAGAATATGATTGACCGCAAATCTGCTTCGGATTTTCCGGCGATCCGTCCCTTCAGATCATCTGGATCAATCTTCCGCGCAAGCGCGCTCCGATAATCGAGTGGGAGCGAAAGACCGCCGTTCGTGCTAAACACAGGAGTTCCGTATTTCAACTCGTAGCTCCGTACTTCAAAATCAGATGCGCCTTGCGCTTCGAGCAGAGAAGCAAGCACATCGAGCACATCCGCCTCACGAAACGCCATCACTGCCATCTCCCCTTCAGTAAACACAGAGAATTTTCCATCCGCATCAGTCGCTTCCTGAACGCGCTGCGAAGTAACTTTGAAACTTGTTGCGCCGGGAACCACTTTGAACGACGGATCGAGTCCCGCGAGCACTACAAGCCGCATCGAATCCTCGAGCGCTTCAGCCGCTGCTGTTTTCGCTTTGGAAATATCGCTGGCAGTCGGGTATGCGGTTTCACCGATAAACCCTCCGGTCATTGCGGTTTTGGATTCTGCATAAAAAGTGTTTGCCTTCGGAGTCCCGGCAAACCCAGGGATAGTGAATCGGGAAACCGGACCGATATTTCCCGTCTCCCCTGGTTTATCCGCGGCAACTTCCGCATCAAACGATACGGGAACTATTTTCCCGTTTTGGATAGTCGCACCCGGAACCACAATGCGCTTGGTAAGGCGAAAAATTTTTCCGTCAGGAGTCGCGAAGCGGGTATTTTCTACGAGCGATTGAGGCGCGGTACCGTGAGCGTTCCATATGGTAATGACTCCGGTTGCCTTTCTATTCACCTTGCCCTTCCCAGAAGCAGGGAACGAAAGGTCGAGATTTTTTTTATCCTTAAACATTTGGCCGGGAATCTTCCGAAGTGCCGCGTCTACGGTTGCGATCGAACTATCAACCACCACGGGCGCGGCAAATGACCACTCGGTTTTCGCAGCCACGATTTGGATATCTGCGCGCGGCAGTACGGTAAAACCGATAATGCCAGAAATGGCGATGAGCGCGAGAGCGATCCCAAGATATATGAGCGGACGATTCGGAATCATCAAGCGACTCCTCCGTCCCTTGCCACGAGTCTCGACCGAATCCTGTCGAGAAAAATGGTCGCGGGGCTCGGGTATGTCACGATGCGCTTCTCGGGTATGGGTAAGCAGTGGTGTTTCGCGCACCTTCGCGTGATGCGTTTCCGATTTTCCCGTCACAATATCCGAAAAACGTTTCATTGGCTCATTGAAAAATGGGTTGCGGCATTCGATCCCGTTCGCCTTCGCAAGTTCAGCGGTCGCTTCATCAATACTTTCGATAATAAGCTTCTTCCCGACTGCTTCGGCTTCACGCCGGAGAAGCCGAAAGTTCGCACCGCTCTCCGCGAGCCGTGAGAAGCGAGGAATCGCGAGGATAACTGCTTCGCCAGGGGCATCGATAATCTTTTCGGCAACCACCGTTGCCTCATCGCTTTTCCCGATTGCTATCTTTTTTTCCATAATTAACTGATGAGCCACCGCGCGTGACGTTTCGCAATCCTGTTCATCTTATCATCGTGAGGAAGAAAATAAAACTCGAGAATTCCGGAAACCGCGTGAAGGAGAGTTGCCGAACCTCGAGGAACCGATGATATTGCAAATCCAAGCTGGTCGTTTAGAAATTCCTCGCCTACAGGGAGCACCCGAACCCGTTCTTTCAAAAGTCGCTTCACCACAGGAACAAGAAACATGAGCTCGGGAAGACTAAAGAAGGAAAAGAGATATATTTCATTCGCTTCGTATTCCGAAATTGCCTCCCGAAGCGATTCTGCAAACGGCGTACAGGCATCCGAGAGGAGCCGCTCGATCCGGCGAAGCACTGCAGGCGATGCTTGCCGAATCAGATAAAGACCAAGGATCTTCTCGGCAACTTCCTCGCTTACCGCAAATGCCTCTTCAAGCGCGAGGAGGAGACTCTTTCGTCCCCAGGGAACGGTACGGATCCATCCAACCCCGGATCCACTCGAGAAAAAGAGATCCGAATCAATGTCCGAGAGCGCTGCGAAGATGAAATGGCTTGCACCTCCCCGTGCGAGCATATCCGATGCCATGGTTCCCCCTTCCGCCATGAGGCAGATGTGTGATGCGGGAATAAATCTCCTGATGTCTTCGATAAATCGTCTGGTGCTGAATGTCTGTGAAAAGTTGATCTCCACGGTTTTCGCCTTGAAACCCACTGGATTCACCACACGGTGGCCGTCAAGTTTCACCCGCTTCACCCGAATGTCGGTTAACATCACCTCGAGATCGTGCACCTCCATCTTCGCGGCTGCTCTGCCACGCTCACGGTCGAAGAGCTTCCAGATGCCCTGGGCGATACGGTTGTCGAGATCAGAATCATCGATTGGCTCTTTCGGCTTGTCTCTCATGAGCGTCACCGACGAATGGATTGTGGTCGCAAGTTTTGATCCAAGAGAGAGAATCACCCGATACCGTGACAGTTTTCCGAATATTTTTCCAAGCGCCTTGAGTTCCGTAAGAGGTGCGCCCGACTTACTGTGGTCAAGAGAAATTTTCTCGGTTTTCAAAAACTGAATGTTCTTATCCGAGAAGTCAACCAAAAAAGAGCTCATCCGTACGAGCTTCCCGATGATCTCAACTACCAAAAAACGTTCCCGTCGCTTGAAAAACGATCGGAACTTATCGAGTGCCACCGAATCATTATACCCCAGAAGCTCTACCCTGTCGGATGTTATAATGTCCGCATGCAAAAACTCTTTCTCATCGATGCCCATGCCCTCCTTCATCGTTTCTACCATGCGCTCCCTCCCCTCACCACTCCGTCGGGAAAACCCGCGCAAGCAATCTACGGGCTTTCAGGGGTGCTCCTCAAAATGATTCAAGATTTTAAACCGACGTTTATCGCCGCGGCAGCGGATACTCCGGTCCAGACGTTCCGCAGTGAAAAATTTCCCACGTATAAAGCCCACCGCCCCCCTACCGAAGACAACCTAAAGTCCCAGCTCGCGGAAGCACCAAACACGTTTGCGGCTTTTGGCATCACGCTCGTCCGCATGCCTGGATATGAAGCAGACGATGTGATCGGGACACTCGCAGCCGAGTTCGGAGAAAACGAACTCCATATTGAAATCTTTTCAGGCGACCTCGACCTCCTCCAGCTCGTGCGCGGAGAAACGGTAACGGTGACCATCTTAAAAACCGGCATCTCGAACGTCGAGAACTACCACGAAGCAAAAGTGCTCGCACGCTATGGCGTTCCTCCCGCCCGGATCCCTGACTGGAAAGGTCTCGTAGGAGACCCGTCGGATAATATCCCGGGGGCGAAGGGCATCGGACCGAAAACCGCACGGGAACTCCTCGTGGAATTCGGAACGCTCGAGGAGATTTACGATAATATTTCAATCATCACCCCGACAGTCGCAAAAAAGCTCGAAGCGTCGCGCACGATTGTGTTCGAATCGCGAGAACTCGCAACTATTCACACCGACGTCCCGATGGAAATTCCCCCGCTCAACTCTCTCGCCATACACCGGTTCGATCCAAAAGCACTTGCTACCTACTTCACGGAATTCGGCTTCGAAAGTCTCCGCACACGGATTGCCCTGTAGTCGTTGCGACACAAAAGCTGCTCGGCTACAATAATAAATATGATTAAAACGTACTTTGGAAACTTGACCTGGCTTTTCGCAATCCTCGCGATGGGCGCTCTCGTAATCGGTTTTTTTTATTTAGAACCCTTCATGATCGTGATTCATACCGCGATCATCATTTCTATCACCATCCTCATTTTCTATAGCACCATCTATGCGGCAAAAGCGAACGCGGAGCTGAAACTCGAAACACAGCGCCTTGATGAGATTATCGAAAATCTCTCCGATGGAATATTCGTATACGACGAAAATTTCAAAATTCTCGTATTCAACCGAGCCGCAGAGCAGATTTTTGGCGTGAGCCGGAAAGAGGTGCTGGGGCAATCGTTTACGCTCAAGGTAAAACAGGAACCTTCTCCGCGCCTTCGCCCCATCCTGGTCATCCTCTTCCCCGCGCTTGCCGCAAATATCATCCGAAGATCAGAGCCAGGCATGTACCCACAAATAGCGGATATCTCGTTCGATGATCCGCCGCTTGAGCTTCGAATTTCGACCTACCGCATCGTTAACGAAAATGGCAAAGTAGTCGGCCTCATTAAAATCATTCATGACCGAACGCGAGAGATCACCCTCCTTCGCGCGAAGAGCGAATTCATCACGATCGCATCTCACCAGCTCCGGACGCCATTGACTGGTCTTTCGTGGGCACTCGAAAATCTGAAAAAAGAACCATTCACTCCTGCGCAGCGAGAAATTGTAGAAAGCGCAGCCGGTGCCACCACGCGGCTTATGAAAATCACAAATGAGCTCTTGGATGTCGCGAAAATCGAGGAAGGGAAATTTGGTTACCGCTTCGAGCAGGTTGATCTCATCGCGTTCCTTGAAGAAGCACTCCGCCAAACAAAGCCAGTCGCCGACCGCTACCAGGTAAAGCTCTATCTCGAAAAGCCATCGAGTCCAATACTAAAAGTGAACATCGACCCACAAAAACTCGGCCTCGTAATTCAAAACCTTCTCGACAACGCAATCCGTTACAACATTCCGAACGGCGAGGTGGTGGTAAAAGTGGACGCACTCCCCGGGAAACCCTACCTCGAAGTTTCGGTGCGCGACACCGGCATTGGTATTGCGCCAGAGGACATGAAAAAAGTATTTGCTGAATTCTTCCGCGGCACGAATGCAATGAGGGTTGCGGTAGAAGGCACCGGTCTCGGCCTCTACATCGCGAAGAATATCGTTCGCCGCCACGGGGGTATGATCCGTGTAGAGTCCACCCTGAACCGAGGAACCAAGTTTACGTTCTCGCTCCCCACGCACCTCTCGCTTATCCCCGCAAAAGAGACTGTCTACGGAGAGGACGTGTAGTGTTTTTTAAAAAGATGCCCCGCGCGCCTGTCTGCCTTAGGCAGAAGTGAACGCACGGGGCAGAGATTCGAGTACCCAAGTTCCCAGAAGGAACAAGGGTACGAGGATCGAGGGTGTGCTACTTGCCCGCTTCGCCGGAGCTTCAGCGAGGCGAGCCGGAGACAGCGATGCGACCGCTCTCGCTGAAGCCGAAGTCGAACCAGATCCAACGGCCGTCGAGCCGGCCGCCGCTCTGACTCGCGTACGGAACGATCCGGTGGCCGTCCTCGTACACCACGACGATCCCGGGGAAATCGATGTAGACCTTCTCGAGGAGCGCCGTGAGAGCCGGGAACTTGTGTTGGTTCTCGAGGAGCCACTGCCGATGCTGGAAGCCGAGAAGTTTTCCTGCGTTCCGGAGCGGTTCGATCCTGCGCTCGTAGACCGTGCCCGGAATCAAGGATTCGTCGGACTTGAGGACGGTCGCGAGGCGGAGTGTGAGCGGCTCTTCGGTCGAGTCATCACGCTCGATCTCGCGAATGTAGCCCCAGCTTCGCTTGAGATCCGGAAGCGTGGGACGCTTCAGGGCCGGAATCTCGATCACGACTTCGTCGTGCATGAGGCGGAAGCAGTCGCGGTCACCGCGGATGATCCGAGCACGCTCGAGGAGTTGAATCGCGAGCGTATTCAAGAAATCCGGTGCTTCCTCTCGGACGAGCTGGATGTCTTCGTCCGTGCCACCTTGCATATGCACCCTCTTCCGAAGGTCGATGCCGAAATCGAGACGAGCAGACTTTGCAGAGCCACTACCCATGGATTGTCTCCTGTGATGTCTGCCCCTAGGTCTACCTACGCTGGTAGAACTCAAGGCAGTGGAAAAGTGCTGAAAACTCCGTATTCGCGAATTCCCTTTTGAATTAGGACACTCCGTCGGCGAAACATGTGAACATGT
>JBBTVP010000013.1:0-11947 GCA_038063175.1 Patescibacteria group bacterium | reverse complement strand
CAGAAACAAAAAACACCGCGCAGAGCGGGTGTCCTAATTCAGGGGGGACGGCGGGGTAAATGGACTGTCTATACTATAGCGCATTTATAGAAAAAGTCAATAATCCGTCTTTTCCCCTTATTTTATAAGGCTTTTAAGGAATATCGTCATAAATAAGTGACACCTGCGAATGCCATTCCTGTGTCACTTTTGTCACTTTTTAATGCGCTCGAGACGCGTCGGGATGGTACAATAAAATTACTTAAATTCGCCTTACCAGGCTTGATCCCCCACGGTTCTAGCTCGAGGAGGCCAGCCAACTCGAGAGAGGTTATCGCGCTCGAGACGCGTCGATAATTCAAAGCGGTCGTTTGGGAAAAACTAAATTTTAGTAGCTATTTTCCATCTATTATTAAAAGTGGATAACATACTTTGCCTTATATCTTCACCGAGCCGGACAATAAAACTTTCTTTATTGCCGATATAATTGAGACTATTGCCCGAAAGCCAAAAAAAATCATCGTCCATGATATAACGGTCATGCAAGTCTGAGTTTGAATACACTCCAACTTCTATTTGGAATCCTTCTTGCCGAAGTTCGCCCAAGTGCCGTGAAAATATCCCAGAAGGTCTATCTGCAACCGCGTGGGTGAGAATTTTGGTTTGTTTTTTCTTATCAAGGTTTTTGAAAAGAAGGTCGAGAGTGTTTATATCTAAATAAGGATTAGAAATAAATATAGGACTTTTGAGGTTATTAAAAATATCTTTTACTACAACGTTCTTCGCCGAAAATGGCTTACCAGATTCAATGACAATAACGCTATTGGAGTTTCCCGCGGCTAACTTTCTCCGCCCTGTTTCCATCAACTTATAGCCGCTTTTATTTTTATGAACAATCCCTGCCTCCTTTTCTAGGGCATAAGTGATGGCCTGCCGCGAGACACTTATGTTGGAATTTTCAATCAGATAATCGGCGATCTCTACCGCCGATAGCCTGTCTTTCGAATCGGCTAGTTTATCAAGAACCCAAAGTCCTTTCAGTTGGAGGTCGTCTAGTTTATGAACGTCGATGGAGTTGGATATTTTCACCATGTCGTCTCCTTCTTTATCTCCTTGAAGCCGTTGTCTAAGAACTTCTCGCCTGAGTTCGTCACAATCCAAGCCTTCTTGTTGTCCTTCTTCTCTTTGACTTCAGCCATATGCCCTTTTTTAATGTTCATGTTCACTTTGTCGTTAATGTTCGTTGGAATAGCTTCTTTGGCGAGCTGAAACCCACGGGCTAAGTCTTCAATATTAATAGAGCCGAACCCCTCATACTTCTCGAAGTAGCAAGCTATGGCGAGTGTCTTTTCAACATTGCCGGAAGGTCCTTTAGAAATTATGAATTCTTTAATGGACAGCTTTTTATTGTTTGTCACACTAGACTCGCTAGAGCTATTACCTAACTTAGCTTCTAGGACAGAAAGTCGCTTTTCCAAAGATGAAACTTTTTCGTTTAGTTGTTGAATGTCTTCCATAATTTTAATTAGTTTTTGGTTTTACCAATTACACTAATAACGTCAGAAATTTTCGAAACTGGTATTTCATATTCACTCTTACCGACCAAATAACCATCTTCCTTCAACTTCTTGAAGGTCGGATCAATCGTCCCCTTTTTTATACCGGTTTTGTTATGAACCTCTACAGCGGTTATTTTATCGGTTTCGACAAGTCCTTTCATATTAAGAAGCTTTTTAGCTAATCCGTAAGTTAGGATGCGTTGTTCGGTTTTTTGTGTCGAACTTTTGAAGAAAATATCGTTTGTGGCCTTTTGGATTGTAACGAATGGCTGGATTGCTTTTACGACTTCGGCCTCGTCAAAAGGGCCACTATCGGAAAACAGGTCGTCAATAGTATGCTTTCTGTCAGTCATAGTATTTTATAAGTATTTAATCTTTCGAAACTTTGTTTTTAATTGCCTACTACTTAAGCATACACTAGTATAGTTAAAAAAAGCAAGTAATTTGGAAATTCAACTTGCTTTTTCCTATGATTTCATAGGTGATGGAGGTCCCTTAATTTTCTAGTGAGCTCGAGACGCGTCGGGATGATACAATAAAACTATTCGACGCGCATTTTCCCCCCTGTCACAACTCCCCTTCTCGCACGTTATTTAGCAAGGCGAATGTGCTAGCATAACTACATGAACAATAACCAACCATCCTCGAGAAACTTCCTGCCGTGGAACATCTCGTGGTTGACCGCGGTCCTCGCTGCGCTTGCCGTAATTACGTTCATCGCCATTTCCCGCCCCGGCAGACCGTACGTGACACCAATGGGGATAGGCGGCGTGGAATACTCGACCGGCTCGGGAGCAGTGTCTCCTATGTACCGAGATATGAAAGGCTCGGACTTGTACTATCCTTACCCGTATCCAAATCCGGAAGTTCCCGTAACTGATATCCGTGAATTTTTGAAAATATACTACAGCGCATCCATGCGCACTCGCGACGTGCAGGGTCTCACCCGCCGCGTCGTGACGACGGTCCGCGGATACAGCGGTCGCATCGACCAGGAATCGAGTTCTCCCGAGTACGGCTCCGTGAGTTTCTCTATCCCTCAAAGCAAGTACGATGCGTTCCGCGGAGAAATCGAAAGTTTCGTTGGCAACCGCTTCCTTACCGTGAGCGTTTCATCCCAAAACCTCTTGCCGCAGAAAGTGAGCATCGAAGAGCAGCAGGAGCAGGCTGATACCAACCTTCTCAACTTCAAAGCGGCTCGCCAAAAGATCGTGAGTACTCACGCAAGCACCGTGCAATCGCTCCAGGCGAAGATTGACACGAATAACCAGCAGCTCGCAACGCTTCGTGCGCTGCCTTCGACGCCCCAACTGTTAATCCAGATACAGTCCGTAACCGATGAGTTGGCATCATTCAAGCAGCAGCTTGCGGATGAAAACGCGTTGTACGTGACTCAACTGAACAATGCGGATGCGAACATTAAGTATGCCATGGACTGGCAGAAAACGTTAAAAACGCAGGACCAGACGCTCATCGATAACGTTGCGACCGTAACGGGAACCGTTTCCATCCAGTGGATTAGCATCTGGGATATGGCGCGGCTCTACCTGCCGGGCTACTGGATTCCCGTCATCTTCGCCGCACTCGCTTTCCTTTCGTATCGCCGGGATCGTCGCTTCGCTGCTTAGAATTCTTAGGAGATAAGTAATTTGCTTCAATAAAAAACCCACCACGTCGAATGACGTAGCGGGTAACGATCTGGTCGCGTGGCCGCAGGAACCGCAATAGCTACCCTGGTCAGCATCGCCTTGCAATGGGAGTAGTTTTTACGATTCCTCCCATTTCACATGAAATCCTCGTCCTCCGCAGGAATAGCAATTTGTTTCCTTCGGACTACCGAAGATGGTCATCTTCTGACGTTTTTCCTTTCCGGCTCCGTTGCAGGAATGGCAAGTTTTTATTCCACCGCTCCACTTGTTAACCCAGCCCGCGCCCTTGCACTGGCTGCACGAGAATTCCTCGGTTTGATTCTCGTACTCGCCTTGGGTCTGATAATCTGGAACTTTCCCTTTTCCACCGCACGTTGAACACGTTGTTTGTACGGGGTTTCGCGTCATTGTTCACCTCCTTTCTTGTTAGGGAACTGTCATAGTCATACTGCGTATTGAGTCCTTTGTCAAATCCGTGGACTAGATCGCCTACTCCCCTATTCTGATCTCACTAAAAGCCCTAGAATCCCTGTATGCTAAAAGGAGCGTGGGATGTGGTAGTCGTTGGTGGCCCGCCCTCGCTAGGCGAGGCTCGCCAATTCAAATCGTATGTATGATGCAATCGTAATTGGCGGCGGGCCAGCCGGAATGATGGCTGCCGGTCGCGCTGCCGAGCGTGGCAAGCGCGTATTGTTGCTTGAAAAAAATCCTACACTAGGAAAAAAACTTTTGATTACGGGAGGTGGAAGATGCAATGTTACGAACAACAAACCAGAAGTTCGAACGATGCTCGGGAAATACAAGAAGAGTGATAAGTTCCTTTTTTCTGCATTCACGCAATTCGGCGTCGCTGAAACG
Source organism: Patescibacteria group bacterium (assembly GCA_038063175.1). Classification (GTDB taxonomy): domain Bacteria; phylum Patescibacteriota; class Minisyncoccia; order UBA6257; family 1-14-0-10-40-38; genus JBBTVP01. The sequence continues at coordinate 7,902 of JBBTVP010000013.1, read as the reverse complement.
CTCAAATTTTTCCACGATCGAGGAATGGAAACAAAAGAAGAGGCGGAAGGAAGAATATTTCCTGTTTCAAACAGCGCACAATCCGTATGGAACGTGCTCACTGATTATATGAAACAAGGCGGTGTGCGGATACAAACCAAGGCCGAAGTGAAAAGTATTTCCTTCCATACGCCTAGCGGAGAGATAATAGTTACCCTTCTCGATAAATCAACTGTACGCGCGCATTCGTGCATTGTTGCAACCGGCGGAACATCTCGCCCGGAAACCGGCTCCACCGGAGAAGGATTCCAGTGGCTCAAAAAACTTGGTCACGCTGTCGTTCCGAACGATGTGTCGCTCGTACCCATCACTCTAAAAGACTTATGGTCGAGAAAATTGGCCGGGGTCACGCTGCGAGATATCAAATTCACTACGTTCAAAAATGGCGCGAAGCAAAAAGTATATAAAGGTAAATTACTTTTTACCCACGTTGGCATTAGTGGCCCAACTGTTTTAAATATGAGTCGGGATGTAGGAGAACTTCTCCACAGCGGTGAAGGATCTGAATACATGAGCTCGCCTCAAAAAACAGAAGTTGTCATTATGCTCGACTTATTCCCTGCTCTCGACAGCGGCGCGCTCCGCGAAAAGCTCCAAGCGATCTTAGTCGAACAAAGCAATAAAAAAATTAAAAATATTCTTCCTGCTTTCATTGCCCCTGCGCTCGTCGACCCAATCCTTTCACTTGTAAATATAAACAGCGAAACTCCAAGCCATAGCGTGCGAACCAATGAACGAAAAGCGCTCGTTTCCCTATTGAAGGCTATTCCTTTAAACGTTAAGGGATTACTCGGGAAAGATAAGGCAATAGTTTCTTCTGGTGGTGTGGTTTTAAACGAAGTGAATTTTAAAACGATGCAGTCGCGGCTTATCCCCCAACTCTATCTTGTCGGCGACGTATTAAATATTGATAGGCCCTCGGGTGGTTACAGTCTCCAGCTCTGCTGGACAACCGGCTACGTCGCGGGAAGTCATTGTTAATATGCTGAATTTAGCAAGATGAAGCATTACTACGTCTATATTCTCGAATGCGCTGATTCCTCACTCTATGTGGGCTCGACAAATAACATCGAGAAACGACTAAAGGAACACAATGGGTTAAAATCAGGCGCACATTACACAAAAATCAGACGTCCGGTTGTTCTAAAATATTCAGAAACTTTCAAGACATTCCGAAGAGCGCGACAACGCGAATCAGAAATCAAAAGCTGGCGACGAGAGAAGAAGATGAAATTACTTCAAATTTAAAAAGGGCTTTCCTCATCTCGCCTTTATAATAAGACATTTTTGAGGTATCATAGCATTTCTCATGCCGAACAACGACGTCATATTGCGTTTTAACGACGTTTCATTCGAATTCGGACACAATAAGCCGATTCTGAACGAATCGGGTTTTTCCGTGCGCCGTGGATCGAAAATAACCCTCATGGGCCAGAACGGTGCGGGGAAAAGCACCATTTTTGCCCTTATTATGGGAGATTTGAAACCCGAATCTGGTGCGGTAGTAATCGAGAAAGGACTCACCCTTGCGACCGCGCGACAGGTAATTCCCCGCGAACAGATGGGGCTCACCGTAAAAGCATTTTTTGAATCGGCGTTTCCGAAAAAAGTTTACGACATCGAACCGCGCATTGAGAAGATTTTAGACGTCGTGCACCTTACCGCTCCCTTCGATCGAGAACTTAAAAGTTTTTCTGGGGGTCAGCAAGCACGATTACTCCTCGCGCAAGCGCTCATCCAGGACCCAGATATTCTCCTCCTCGATGAACCGACGAATAATTTAGACAAACAAGGCATTGCGCACCTCACGCAGTTTCTCGTCGATTACCCGAAAACCTGCATTGTCATTTCCCATGATGCGGATTTTTTGAACGCCTTCACCCACGGCGTGCTCTACCTCGAAACCTTTACGAAAAAAATTGAGCAGTACACCGGTGACTACTTCGATGTGGTGAAAGAGATTTCCGCCCGACTCGAACGCGAGCGAATGAAAAATGTACGCTTAGAAAAAGATATTCAACACCGCAAAGAGCAGGCGGGATTTTTTGCTCAAAAGGGAGGCCACATGCGCGATGTCGCGCGAAAGATGCGCGAGAAAATCGAAGAGCTCCAGGAAGATGTGGTTGAGGTTCGCCGAGAAGACAAAACTATCCGAAAGTTCGTAATCCCCTGTCAGGAAGACATTGGCGGGACAGTCCTCGCCCTTTCATTGGTCAATGTGGTAAGAAACCATAAACCAACAAAAAAAAAGGTGAATGTTGTCCTTCGCAGGAAAGAGCATCTACTCCTTACTGGACCGAACGGAATCGGAAAAACTACACTCCTCGAACAACTTGCGAGCGGGCATGCTACCGGAGAGCATGTGACACCTGGCGTGAAAATCGGCTACTACCGACAGGATTTTTCAACACTCGACTTTGATCTTACGGTTTACGAAACGCTCAAAAAGGTTTCAGAAAACGGTACCGAGCACGATTTACGATCCCTCGCCGCCGGATTTCTTATCGACGCCGAAATACTAAAAACGGAAGTTCGCGCCCTCTCCGAGGGGCAAAAGGGACTCGTGGCGTTCGCGCAACTGGTGCTCATCTGCCCCGGGCTCCTCATTCTCGACGAGCCGACGAACCACATCAACTTCCGGCATATTCCCGTAATTGCTGAAGCGCTTGACACATACGAGGGCGCCATGGTGCTCGTGAGCCACGTTCCCGAATTCGTAAAGCAGATCAAAATTGATCAGGTGCTCGATCTCGAAGCGCTGTAACACAAGTGCGGTAAAATAAACCATGCTCATCGATAATGCAACGATCACGATTCACGCCGGAGACGGTGGTCGCGGAGCGGTCGCCTTTAATTCCACGCTTAAAAACCTTGGTCCCACCGGTGGCGACGGAGGCAGGGGCGGCAGCATTTATTTCGAAGGGGTGAGCGATTTATCGGCACTCGCCCAATTTAGGTACAAAAAAGAGATCGTCGCAAAAAACGGCGAGAATGGAAAACGCCAGAATAACGACGGACACGATGCAGACAATGTTATCGTAAAAGTTCCGGTGGGAACTGTGATCCGTACCGTTGAAGTCGGAAACACTCAAGAAATTCTCTCTGTCGGAGAACGTATACTTGCCGCCGAAGGCGGACGTGGCGGCAAAGGCAATTTTAAATTTCGATCCCCTACGAATACAAGCCCGAAACAGTTTACCGAAGGAACACCGGGCGAACAATTTACGCTTGAGCTCGAACTGAAGCTTATTGCAGATGTAGGCCTCGTCGGTCTTCCGAATGCCGGAAAGTCGAGTTTATTGAATGAACTCACGCGGGCGAAGAGCCGAGTTGCCGCGTACCCCTTTACCACGCTCGAGCCACACCTCGGCACCTACTACGAACTTGTCCTTGCAGATATCCCCGGTCTCATTGAAGGCGCTTCGGGTGGAAAAGGCCTCGGTATAAAATTTTTAAAGCACATTGAGCGAACTAAAATTATTTTTCACCTTGTCGCCGTAGATTCAGACAACCCCGCACGGGATTATAAGGTAGTGCTTAAAGAGCTTAAAAGCTATAGCAAGGAACTCGCGGATCGGCCTACGTATGTACTTTTAACCAAGAGCGACACAGTAAGCCCTTCAGATCTCAAAAAGAAAATTTCGGCTCTCAAAAAAATTGCTAAAACAGTTCTTCCGGTTTCCATTCACGACTGGGAAAGTCTCGAAAAAATCCGTCTCGTGTTGAATAAAATAAAAGACGAGAAACTTAAAACCCCCGCTAAAACCCAAGCTTCTTCATAAACGTAGTGAGTTCCTTGCCCTCGATTTTCCGGTAGTTCCCCTCGGGGAGAGTACCTAGTTTTATGTTCATGATGCGCACCCGCTCCAAGTCGCGGATATCTACGTGGAGCGCCGCGCACATCCGCCGGATCTGGTGACGCTTACCTTCAGAGATAGTTATCGAAAATTCTGCAACTCCGGTTACTTCAACCTTGCATGGCTTTGTAATATAGCCGCCAATATCAACGCCTTTTTCCATATATTCCGAAAAACTTGGACGCAGTTTTTGAACGGTGCGAACATGGTACTCTTTTTCGTGCTCAAATTCGGGATTCAAAAGCGGATCGGTAATCCGACCGTCGTCAGTAAGAATGATGAGTCCGTGCGATTCTTTGTCGAGACGCCCGATCGGGAATACTCCCGGAAGAGGAATTGCCATACCAATATCTTCCTCTCCTTCTCCTGCGGAGTGCGTCACGACACCTTTTGGCTTGTGATACGCGTAATAGGAATATTTTTTCGACGTCTTGCCGGAAACCTCTACCACGTCCCCTTTATTCACCTTATCCCCGAGAACCGCAATTCTGCCGTTTATGATAACAAGCTTTTTTTCGATGAGCGCATCAGCACCCCTTCTCGTGGTATGTTTTTGGTGAGCAAGATACCTATTGATACGCATAGGGAATTCCGGTGTTTCCATGAAATTCATCATACATGAGAAAAGGGATTTGCGGTAAAAATCTAGGTTTGCTAAAATAGTCCTACTATGAATAAAAAATCATTATTGTTGGTGGGCGCGCTCGCGGTTGTGTTTGTGGTCGTCGGAGTTATGAACCGCGAATCAAAAGATACAACAGGTGAAGATATGCTCGGAGACGCAGCAGAAAATCTGTCTGATATCGGCACCGCAGACCAAGGCCTCGAAGCGATGGAAGATGACATAAAAGAATTTGCGATGACTTCCTTTTATGAAATGAAAGATGGCAAGCCGGCTCCCCAGTTCTCGCTTCGCAAGATCACGGTGAAAAAAGGAGATCAGGTACGCATTAAAGTAACTAATACAAAAGGGGTACACGATTTCACATTAGATGATTACTCGGTCTTTGAGGAAACTCCGCTTGACCAGGAAGTCACCATTGAATTTACCGCGGATAAAGTCGGAGAATTCGTCTACTATTGTTCAAAGCCAGGCCACCGCGCGGCAGGTCAGTGGGGAACCTTCACAGTCACGGAATAATAGATTTTAAATTACTCCGTGCGCCTTATTTTCCTTAGGAGGTTATAAGCCCCATGCAGGCGTGGCCGTAACGGGATATCAACATTTCCAATGTACGAAAATTCAACACCGCCGAATTGCCGCTTAAAAGTAGTAAGTGATGGCCAGCGATTTTCATCAACGCCACCGATATCGTAATACTTGAACCCCCGCCGCCTCGCCTCCTTCATTGCGCTCCAGTGAAGATAGGTGGTTACCTTCGAATTTAAATGTTCGGTATACGCAGCGCCGTAGAGGTAGGTCGCGGTGTCCCCGAAAAAAAGCACGAAATGGGTTGCGGCTGGTTTTCCACCGTGGAATCCTGAAAATATGCCGAGCGACAATTTATTCGGATCTGAAACTTCGCCGAGCGGGAGAATGCTCTTCGTGAGCGCATCGAAATACACCCGGCTCGGAAATACGTTTTTCGCCTTATTCCGCGCTTCGGTTTCAGCAGCCATTCTGAAAAATTCTTCGTAGTCAGCAGGACCGCGGAGCGCATCGAGCATAACTGAAACTCCGCGACGTTCTGCGCGGGCGAGATTCGATCGGGTAGAAGGGTGGAAGCGTTTTATCATATCCTCATCGCTTCCCTCGAGCGGCACTGTGTGGTTGTACCGCGGCTGCACGTAGTAACCGGGAATATCGAACCCCTCTTTTTTCGCATCAAACCCGAGTGCATCAACCGGAGGCTCGAGTCGGATAAAAATTAGGTCGGGGTGTACTTCCCTGCTCCACTCCTGAATTTTTCGAAAGATTGAAAGAGTCTGACTTCGCTCCCGCGCTGCAACTACCGGTCCGCGCGGAGTATATCCGTATGAAAAACCCAACGGGAGCTGGTGCCTCACAAAAGTGAAGGCAGCAATTGGTTCTTTTTTCTCTTTGATAAAAAAGTACTCCACGCCGCGACCAAGGCTCCGCTGGAACACCCCCCACTCCCATGCAAGCATGAACGATCCTACCGGCGGGTAATGTTCACGCACAAATTTATTCCACACCACCTCTCCTTGCGAGCTGCCATCGGAAATCTCCATCATATTCAATCCGCTACAAGATCAAAAGTGACCGGGATATTGGTGGTAATTCCGTGTTTTTTTGAAAATCCTGCGTTCACCTCCAAAACGTACCGGACTGGCACCGGTGGCAGATAAAACTCCGGATCCACAGGATCAAATTCATTCGATACGTTCTCCGCAATCCCCACTACTTTTCCTTCCTCAATCCAAATAATATCTATTGGGAAATGCATATCGGGCATCCAAAACCGATAGCGGTCAGGATTTGCAAAGACAAAAAGCATTCCCCTGTCCTGGGAAAGCGACTCTCTGCCAGAAAGACCTTTGGTGATCTCTGACGCATCGTCTGCGATATCAACCGGCACACGCAATACTCCAAGATCTACATAGGGTGGCGCAACCCGGGGCGGTGGTAGAGTTGCTTCCATAATAATTTGAGCTGCCGGCACTCGCCGAAGGAGAACTAAGCTGCCACCGATCACGGCGGCAATTCCGATTGCTAAAATGACTAATTTGAAAAACACGCGCATCGTTGGTATTCACCTAATTATACGCTATTTTCCCCTGCTCCGAAATTATTTTTTAAGCGCAACAAGAATTTTTTCTCCTTCCGATAATCCGCTTATAACCTCAACAAAGCCATCAACACTCTGAAGGCCAAGCACGATTTCCCGCTCCGCTTGTCTTCCATCGATTCCGCGAATATTTACAAAAAACTTGCTTTCGCGCGTTTCTACGGCATACCGTGGGATCGCAATCACGCTTTCTTTTTTCGCAGTTTCGATATATACGTTTGCGGTAAGCCCGCTTTTCAGACGCGGATCGGGCGAATCAAATGATGCTTTTACTTTGAAATTCACCACGCCATCAATGATAGTCTCCGCGGGTTCGAGATAAATAATTTTCCCCGGAAAACTTTCACCGGGGAATGCATCGAGCGTGATGCGGACCGGATTTGCTACCGCAACTTTCCCGACGCTTACCTCGGAAACATGCGCCTCAATTTCCAGAGCATCTTCTGAAATCACCGAAACCACCTTTGTCCCCGCATTTACAATTTCACCGGGTTTTACATCAAGAAGCGTTACGGTTCCCCGAATGGGAGAGGTAAGCGAATTTCTTGCGAGTTGGGCTTCGATCGAAGCGATTGCCGCTTCTTGTTCTTCCACGTTCGCCTCTTGGGATTGAATGGCTTCGGGCGTGCTTCCGGCACGCTTCAGATCGAGTTCGCGCGCGGCTATCGCGAATGACGTTTCTGCATTATTCCATTTTTCTACTGCGGTTGAGAGATTTGTGATTGCGGTATTTACGTTCGTGCGCGCGGTTGATACATCAGAACGGTATCCGTCAATAGTAGTCTGAGATAGTGAAACACTTGCGGTAAGTCCATTTACCGCGAGGCCTGCCTTGTTCAAAAATGCCTGGATCTGCAATAAATTTCTCTGCACGATGCTAATAATTGGCGCAGGATCGGTTTCGCTTTCGATCACTGCAGAAATTCCCGCCCACTCGTCGAGCACTACCTCAATAGCAGCTCGTCCTTGTTCCACCGATGCTTTAAGTTGTCCATCTCCGACTTGCGCGATGGCTCCGTTTATAAACTGATCTGCTTTCGCGCGAACCGCGTCATCGCTCTTTGTGAACGCATCAACGAGTTTATCCTCGAGATTCTTTCTTGCATCCGAGAGCGCGAATTCCGCATTCAACGCTTTCGCTTCATACACTAAGATTTCCTCAGATCTCGTCCCCGCCTTCATCTCCGCAAGCTTTGCGGATTCCGATGAAAGATTTGCCTTTGCCTGGAGAAGATTCGCGTAGAGCTCGGTGCTGT
>JBBTVP010000012.1:0-11856 GCA_038063175.1 Patescibacteria group bacterium | reverse complement strand
GGGCCTGGGTTGCTTTAAGAGGATCTAGGGTTTCGGTGGTGAATAGGTGAATACAAGAAGGGGCGGCTCCGTGTCGCCCTTTTTGAATACCTCAATATTCTTCAAAAAAAGAGGCAGGCCTGGGTTTCAGGTCTGCCTGTAGCTTCCGTGGATCCCGTTTGTGCGGATCCGCTAGTCCATCCTCAAGTACTCCACAAGATCCATCTCGAGTGCCGCGAGGCCATAATCCATGACCGTGAGGCACCGGTAGATGATCGTCTCGAGCGATTCGGGTGTGTTGGGGTTCAAGTCGCTCGGCGGCGGATAGCTCAAGAAGTAGGAGAGCGAGAGTTGTTGGACCTCGCCGCCTTGCTCGCGGCCGGCGTATTGCCAGGGGACTTCGTCGAAGGGCAGCACGCCGGTCAAGATCTCGTAGAGCATCACGCCGATTCCCATCACGTCCGCCTTCGAGTTGCGAAGGAGTAGTGGATTGTAGTGCGGCGTCGTGGTAATCACGTTTTGCTCGTTTTCCCGCATTGCGGGGTCGATCACGACCACTCCACCTGATGGCTTGATGAGAACGTTCTCGGGTTTCAAGTCGCCGTGGTAGGGGAGATCTCCTGAAGCATTGAGACTCTGGAGTGCGCGCACGATGGTCAGGAACCAGTTGAGTCTCACTCCTTCGAGCGCGCGGAACTTCTCGCGTAGTGTCTTGCCACGCACGTAGTCCATCACGAGCACGTTGCGGCCCTCGTGCAGGAACATACCGCGTACGCCGACGATGTTCCAGTGGTGTATGTGTCTCAAGAGCTCACATTCGCCACGAATCATGCTGTTGATCTCGCTCGCGTCGAGGAAGGTGATGTGCGCACCATCTTTCTCGAAACGAATGGCTTCGGCTGGCGTCTCGTCTGGGCTGATGCCATCGGGACGGTGATCGTTGGTTACGTCGAGGAAACGCTTCATATAGCTTCCTCCGCCGGCGATGTCGCCGACTTTGAGCGCGACGAGTTCGTTCTTCGTGTCGGTTGCGAGGTAGATATGCGCGAAGGCACCTCTCCCCAAGAAACTCCGGACCCGGTAACTTCCAAGAGTTTCTCCTGTCGAGAGCTTGATCATTTGAACCCTCCTTGTGGGTTTTGGTTCTGTGGATTCGGCTGTCGATGGGCACGACCGAACCATGAATGCTGCGATAAGATTAAGTTATAAATATATAAGATGTCAAGAAAATCCACTCGTCGAGCATTATCTAGAAAAATCGCTTATTGAACTATCGGACAGCCCTAACTTTCGTTAAAAATAGAAAGTTTGACACATAGCCGTTGTTTTTCTATTCTAGATGTGTTTAATTAGGTCATTGGTTGTAGGGTTGGCGTATGACAGTCGTAAGTTATTAGTCATTAGTTTTAAGTTGTTAGTTATAACCTATGGGCGGCGTACCAGTAAAACATCATTCGAAATCGAAAGTAGGTCGGCGACGGAGCCATCTTGCCCTAAAACGGCAGGATATTTCTGTGTGTCCGAATTGCCGTGGACCAATGATTCCTCACCGCGCATGCATGCAGTGCGGGAAATACAGGGAAAGGAAAGCGTAATCCCAGGCCGTAAGCTGTTCCCTTGTACTTTGTACTTTGTACTTTGCACTTTGCACTTTAATCTATGGCCACCCGACAACTCGTTCGCTCCGTCATTCTCCAGTCCCTCTACGAATGGGACTTCTCTGGGAGAAAGACTGACCTTACCACGATCCTTGAACGGAACCTTGAGGAATTTGCGCCAGGCATCGATGAGCCGGATTTCGCGTGGCGTCTTATGAAGGGGATTATCGAGCACTTACCGGAGATCGATAAGATCATCGTAAAGGCAGCTCCCGAGTGGCCGCTCGAACAGATTGCGATTATCGACCGAAATGCACTCCGGATCGGGCTCTATGAGCTTCTCTACGCAGACAAAGAAGAAGTGCCCTCGAAGGTAGCAATCAACGAAGCAATCGAAATTGCGAAGAACTACGGGGGACCGAACTCGGGAAGGTTTATTAACGGGGTTTTGGGAACGGTCTATAAAGAGTTAGGATTTGAAGAGAAAGATAAAGCGGAACGACGTACGAAGGGGGATAGGCCAGAGAAGAAAGAAAAAGAAAAGGTCGTACCACCGAAGGTGAACACAGAGAAAGACGAAGAAGATTTTTGAAAGGCGGAACGTGAGCATCTGAAATAGGAAATGCATTGATAGTTCGGGTTGTCACGCTTCTCCTTCAGTTGTTACTTATGCAGCTCTCCATTCTTGAACAAAAAATTGGATACATTTTTAGAGAGAAAGACCTCCTCCGGGAGGCGCTCACACACCGTTCCTACCTGAATGAAAATTCATCATGGGGTCTTCCCACAAATGAGCGATTGGAATTTCTGGGAGATGCGGTGATCGAGCTCATTGTGACCGAGGAGCTCTTCCTTCGCTTTCCGACAAAGCCGGAAGGCGAGCTTACCCCAATTCGTTCTGCGCTTGTGAACTACCAGATGATGGCAAAGGTGGCGGGTTCGATCGGGCTCGGGGATTTTGTGCTCCTCTCGCGGGGTGAGGCAAAAGACACGGGGCGAGCGAGGGAAGTGATCCTTGCGAACGCACTCGAAGCAGTCATCGGGGCGGTGTATCTGGACGGCGGCTATGCTCCGGCGAAGCTTCTCGTGAAGGCGATACTCCTCGAGCGTCTCGATGAAGTTATGCGCATGGGTCTCTACCGTGATGCGAAAAGCGTGCTCCAGGAAAAAATTCAGGAAAAACTGAAAATCACCCCGACGTACCGCGTGCTCGAGGAATCAGGGCCCGATCACCAGAAGTTATTCAGCGTGGGAGTTTATTTTGGGGAAAAGCTTGCCGCATCAGGAAATGGCCCCTCGAAGCAGGATGCGGAAGTGGAAGCGGCGAAAGCGGCGTTGGAGCAAATTAAATGATTCGCAATTTATTCGTATCATTGGCATGAATTCGCATATTGGCATCACAAAAGTATGTACCTGAAACGACTCGAACTTGCCGGATTTAAATCGTTTGCCCAGAAAACGACATTCGATTTTCCGGCGGGAATTGCCGCGGTTGTGGGACCGAACGGATCTGGAAAATCGAACATCATCGATGCGGTTCGGTGGCTTCTCGGTGAGCGTGAATCGAAGAGTATGCGGAGCTTGAAGGCCGACGACCTCATTTTTGCGGGAAACGAAAAGAAGAGTCGCATGAGTCTTGCGCAGGCGACGATGGTTTTCGACAACCGAAACAAGTTTTTCCCGGTGGATTACGCAGAAGTTTCCATTCGCCGCCGGCTTGAACGGGATGGAACCTCTCAATATTTTTTAAACGACGCCGAGGTGCGACTGAAAGACATTATCGATTTTTTTGCAAAATCACGTCTTGGTACCCGCGGGTTTTCAATCGTAAACCAAGGTGACAGCGATCTCTTTGTGCGATCCTCACCCAAGGAACGACGCGCGATGCTCGAGGAGATTCTGGGACTCCGTCAGTTCCAGCTGAAAAAGCACGACGCGGATCTGAAGCTCAAGGCGACGAAGATAAATATGGAAAAAGCGCGGGCGCTTATTGAAGAAATAACGCCGCACCTCCGGATTCTCCGGCGCCAGACCGCACGTTGGGAAAAGCACGACGATCTTTTGAAGGAGCTCCGCGAACTTGAAACTGACTATTTTAGCGCTCGTCTCAAGGAACTTGAAGAAGAGCAGATCCGCATCGAACCTACTTTTCAGCATCTTGCGGAACGAATGGAGGCAAAGAAAAAGGAGCTCGTGGGACGTGAAGCAGAATTGAAGCTCGTGAACGAAAAGAAGCCAAAAGCCGGAAAGACGGACGAAGCCCGTGACCGTGAAGCCCGTGAACTCCACGAGCGGCGATCGGTCATTGAGCGCGAACTCGGAAAGCTTGAGGCAAAAGCCGAGATTATGAAAGAAGAATCAAGTTCTGGTTTTGAGGGCGCAGAGCTTGTAAAGTTTTTAGAAGAAGTCCGTGAGACCATAGAAGACGTGCTCTATGAGGCGAACCTCGTGAAGGTGAAGAATCTCCTGAAAACTCTTTTCGAAAAGATTAACCATTTTCTCGAAGGGGATTCTTCGGAGGCGAAGGGCGATGTGGTGGAGGATGGTGAGCTTGATTCTGACCGTGAGCGGCTTACCCGGGAACTTTCGGAAATCGCGAAAAAAATTGCGACCATTGCGGACACAGAACGCGAGGAGCGCGAGTCACTGAAGGGCTTCAGCGATGTTTTTAAAAAAACATTCGAGGCGGTGGAAGCAAAGCGGAGCGAAATTGCTGCAATTGAAACGGAGCGGAACCGGCTTTCCCTCGATCGGGAGCGGATCCGTATGCGGCGTGAAGAGCTGGACGGCCAGGCAAAGGAAGGAGGACGGCGGCTCGATGAATTCTCTCCGTCGTCGCCGAAAGGAGATTTTGATGCTCCGACCACACTCCGGCATATTTTTAAACTGCGCGGCGAACTCGCGGGAATGGGGGACGTAGATGCAGCGCTTGTGAAAGAAGCCGAGGAAACCGAGGCGCGGTTTCGATTTCTCTCGACCCAAATTGCCGATCTCGAAAAAGCGTTTATAGATCTCACGAAACTCACCGACGATCTTGATCGGAAAATTCACGATGATTTTGCACATGCGATGAAGGAAATCAATGCCGAGTTTCAGAAATACTTCCGCATGATGTTCGGCGGCGGGCAGGCAAAACTCACGTTAGAAAAAATGCGACAAGTGACCCCGAACAGCTTCGCCACGGGGCGAGCAAGTGACATGGAGGCGGGAGAAACTTCGGAAGGTGTCGTTGCTTCGGAGCAAGAACCTTTTCAAGCGGGGATTGAGATCGGGGTCACCATTCCTGCAAAGCGAGTGCAGTCGCTTGATATGTTATCCGGAGGCGAGAAAACACTTGTTTCAATTGCGGTACTTTTTGCTCTCATCTCGGTTTCGCCTCCGCCGTTTCTCGTATTAGATGAGATCGATGCGGCGCTCGATGAAGCGAACACCCGCAGGTTTGGAACGCTCATCCGCGATTTCGCAAAGAAAACCCAGTTTGTGGTGGTCACCCATAATCGAGCTACCATGGAAGCCGCGGATATTGTGTACGGCATCACCATGGGCGAAGACGGCGCCTCGAAGGTGCTGTCTTTGAAGCTTGAGTAGGATTTAGAATGTACAAGTTCTTCATTTGACGGATACATTGGCTTTTGTTACCTTAATCCATATCTTATGCTCGCTATAAAGTTCAAGCATAAGATGCTATTCAACTCATGAAAAAAGATAAATCTGTCAGCAACGAAGATATTTTTTCCACGTTAGCTAACCTCAATGAAGCAGTGGGGAATCGATTTGATAAAGTTGATCGGAAGCTCATCGATATCGATTCGCGCATCGGCGACATTACTCAAGTGTCACGACTCCAGAATAAATAAAATTTATGCTCGCAATCAAACTCCAGCGCATCGGAAAAAAGCACCAACCAAGCTACCGCCTGATTATTCAGGAGAAGCGAACAAAACTCGGCGGTCCTCCCGCAGAAGATCTGGGTTGGTTTAATCCGCTTTTGAATAAGCGTGAGTTTAAGCGCGACCGAATCGAATACTGGCTGAAGGTTGGTGCAAAACCCACGGACACCGTGTGGAACCTTTTGGTCTCCGACGGCATTGTTTCCGGAAAGAAGCGTGCGGTTCATAAACAGGCAAAAAAGGAGGAAGGAGCAAAGCCAGCTGAAGCAAAACCCGCGGCGGTCCCAAAATCATAGGTCGTAACGATTTCAAATATTAATTGTTGTTGATGGTGTAGTAAGAAAGGTCGAAGATTGAATTCTGAAACGATATGTCGAAGCTCGCAGACCAGGAATTTCTTGAATTTCTCGTAAAATCTATCGTCGATCACCCTGACGACGTGAAAGTGGAACGCCGTGTGGACGAGATGGGCGTGCTCCTTTCGCTCCGGGTGAATGCGGAAGACATGGGGCAAGTGGTTGGGCGCCAGGGCGCGACCGCGAACGCGATTCGCTCGCTGCTCCGCATTGTCGGAGTAAAGCATGATGCGCGCGTGAATTTGAAAATAGAAGAACCAGAGGGTTCTACTCGGGGTCAGAAGCCGCCGTCGAGTCCGGCAGAGCAGGGAATGTAAGGAGTCTCGATATTTACTTTTTGGGGACGCTATCTCCGTGTGGCTCACGGAGCGCTTGCTCTCAACTCGTCAGTTTCCGAGACACCCCAAAAAGCAAATATCTTCGACTGGTTGGCGGAACCAAGCTCAATAGACCTCCGAGAGCTTCTTCTCTGAAAGTATTCTCGAACGATGGGGGATTGGAAAATCATCGGGACATAATGTTTCGTGGAGTAAATTGCAAAAACCGCCGCCCAGCGGTTTTTGCTTTGTGAGCTATTTCTGCTATAACAACTGGGATGCGATTCGATATCATCACCATTTTTCCGAACATCTTCAACTCCTATTTCGGTGAGTCTATTTTGAAGCGCGCGCAAGCGAAGAAACTGATCAATATACAAACACACGACTTACGACATTTCACTACCGATAAACACCGAAAAGTAGATGATTCTCCCTACGGCGGGGGGCCGGGGATGGTGCTCAAAGTCGAGCCAATCTACAACGCAGTAAAAAGTATAAAGCGACAAGTGACAAGAAAAGAGCGTACGCGCGTTATTTTATTTTCGACACGAGGGAGAACGTTCGATGCGAAAACAGCAAAGCGGCTTTCGAAGTATGAACGGTTGATTTTGATCTGCGGCCGCTACGAAGGAGTAGACGAACGGGTGGCAGAACACATTGCCGATGAAGAAATTTCAACTGGGGATTTTGTGCTCTCTGGTGGCGAGATTCCCGCGATGGTGGTAGTCGAAGCTGTTTCCCGATTCATTCCTGGGGTACTTGGAAAATATGAGTCGCTTGAAGATATAAAAGGATCGTATCCGGTCTACACAAAGCCGGAAGTATTCTATCCGACGACAAGTAGAAAGCGACCCCGAACAGCTTCGCCACGGGGCGAGCAAGTGACAAGGAGTAGAAAAAGATGGGCAGTGCCGAAGGTATTACTTTCTGGGGATCACAAAAAGATAGAAGAGTGGAGGAATGGCTGATATACTTGACAGGCGATTATGGTTTGCTATATTTCAAACAATCCGTAGACAGCGAGTTTCCGCCAGTTGGTGGAGTGAATCTCGTCGAGGAAAGCGAAGAGCTTTACTTTGTCTGCGGCCCATAGGGCCGTTTTTTGTAATAGTGCGATTCTAATATACTAATTCATGCTAATGATACTAATCATATTCGTATAATTAGTATGCATTCGTATATTGGCATCGCAGATAATCTCATATGAAAACCAAAGCACAGAAAGCAGATGAAATTAAGCTCAGCAAGAAGCTTATTTCCGGAGCAAAAAATATCGTGTTTGTTGATTTCGGAGGTGTGAGCTTTACCATGCTTGGCCGGCTGAAGAAAGAATTAAAAAAGAGCGATGCCGCATTTAAGGTATTGAAAAAGCGGCTTCTGAAAATTGCACTGAAGGAAAGCGGTATGGATTTCGATCCAACCCAATTCGACGCGCAGGCAGGAAGCATCTTTGTTCCCGGAGAACTCTCGGACGGAGCCGCGGCGGCGGTCTACAAGTTTGGAAAGGACCTTGCGAAAGAGAAAAAACCATTCAAGATTCTCGGCGCCTACGATGCGGCCGCGCAACGGTTCCTTTCCGCAGAAGAGTTCACGGTGATCGCGAAACTTCCGAGCCGCGAAGCGCTGCTTGGTCAGGTTGCGAGCGTATTTGCCGGACCGATTCGAGCGTTTATGTATGCGCTACAGGAACGAAGTAAAAAGGTCGCATCAATGTAATGCGATGCCAATATGCGAATGCATACTAATTATGCGAATATGATTAGTATCATTAGCATGAATTAGTATATTAGAATCGCACTAAAATTCATGGACAAATTTAACAGCATTTTAGCCGAGATTGAGAAAATGACCGTTCTCGAACTCGCAGAGCTCGTGAAAGCAGTTGAAACGAAGTTTGGAGTTTCTGCTGCGGCGCCGGTTGCGGCCGGAGGTGGAGCGGCTTCTAGCGCTGAAGTGGAAGAGAAAACGGCATTCGATGTGGTGATCAAAGAAGGCGGTGGTCAGAAGATCCAGGTTATCAAGGTGCTTCGCGAGGTTTTGAGTCTTGGCTTAAAAGAAGCGAAAGATATGACTGAAGGAACTCCGAAGGTTGTGAAAACCGGCATGAAGAAAGACGAAGCCGAAGACTTGAAGAAAAAACTCGAAGGAGCCGGTGCGGCGGTAGAAATCAAGTAAACAGAAAAGGTGCCGCTCCTGCGGCCCGGTGCGGCGGTAGAGATAAAGTAAACCAAAGAGGTGCCGCAGTATTTAAGAGCTCGTGTGGTTGGGAATATTGAAAAGGACGCTTGAAGAAAGCGTCCTTTTCGTTTAGATTAGGTAAAGAAAATGCGCGCATAGCTCAGTGGTAGAGCGCTTCATTCACATTGAAGAGGTCCCTGGTTCGATCCCAGGTGCGCGCACTATTTGGTTTGACAAACGATGGGTTTTAGGTGCATTTTGAATGCGGCACCACTGCCAAGGAGGTGGCATATGAACATCAGCGCGAAGTTTCTCGCGCTTGCGATCGCACTGGTAACTCTTGCGGGTTGCGTCTCGACCGTAGGGCGATGTAACTTCATCGCAACTCGTTCGATCTCAAGCGGCCAGTCCATTGAGTTGTATGGACGAACCGTGTCCATCGAGGATGGAGCTTCGAAAGAACGTTCCACCCTTATCGTGAAATACTGCTCGACTGGCTATGATCACCATGCTCACCTTGAGGTCGTGATTCGGGAGAACTTTCCGGTGCGAGTGAATATCGCGGGATTGCTTCTCGATGACCGGATTACCGTCCTCGGATCGGGGAAGAAGGTGGGTATCGCGGGGGATCGCGGGCGAATCATCGTTCGCGGATCCTGGAATGAGATTTTCACGGACGGATACGGGCATTTCGTGATGTGCGCATCTAGCGCTTACCATAACCGCGTGATCCTCGGCGACTGCCGAGGCATTGCTCTTCAGCAGCGTGGAGACCACGACAACGTGATTGTTTCGAAGTAGCAGACACCGACGGGCGCGGGACTTTCAGTCTCGCGCCCTTACCATTTATTGACGAAAGACCTCTTTTTCTCTAGGATTTTTCTAGTGCGAGACCTGCGTAGGGTCTCTTCGAAACACTCATATCTGCTTCGGAGATTCATGTGAAGCTTTTCTTTGTTGTCATCCAGCTCTTACTCGTCTTCGCTTTGTCTTGTAGTAAGGCAGGGGACGGAGGAGTGATGGATCCCCATGTCGCTCTATCCGATGAGGCGTCGACGGAAACACCGACTTCCTTGGCTAGACCGGAAGCGACGACTGAAACCGAAGAGGCAAGGCGCGAGAAACACCTCTTGGTTTATCAGGGTATCGTCTCCACGTTCGAAACAGTCATCGCGGAGATCCCCTCGACATCCATCGGTAATCTCTCGGTGGACGGGCTTGATGCGCTTCGCGCGAGTGATCTCGAAAAAGCGAGAAAACTCTTCGACGAGGTTGAGCGGACATCCCCTCAAGAGCCGCTCGGAAAGCTTGGAAGTGGGTGGCTCTGCTTCTGTGAAGGAAAGGGAGATATGGCGATCACGAAGTTCGCAGAACTCATGGACGCGAGAAGAGGAATGGGAGAAGAAGATACATATCTTCTACTCGCTACCTCTTCGATGAAGGCGGTACAGCAGGCGCGGTAGGCAGTATCGAACAGTCCCCGTGCGGGCAATACGTGCGGGGACTTCATATTTCTTTCTTGGGTTGGAATTCTTTAGAATGATCTTGAATGGAGGTGTTGCAGTTCCAAATTATGAAACCAGTGCGCAATAAACTCTCCATCGTTGTACCCATCTTTAATGAAGAACGAACGCTGCGCTCGGTTATTTTTGCTATCGAAACGAGTAAGGCAGGAGGTTTAGCGAAGGAAATCATCTTAATCGATGACGCCTCAACCGACGGCACCGCGGAGATTCTCCGAGAATTTGAAGAAAAATCAAATTACAAAGTTTTCTACCAGTCGCGTAACGAAGGAAAAGGTGCTGCGGTGCGGCGGGGATTCAGAGAGGCAACGGGGGACTTTATCATCATCCAGGATGCGGATCTCGAGTATGACCCCGAGGAATATGGAAAACTCCTTGAGCCGCTCATCTCCGGGAAGGCGGATATGGTGTATGGCTCGCGATTCATCGGGAGTTCAGCGAAGCGCACTCTTTTCTATTGGCACTACCTTGGGAACAAGTTTTTAACTACGCTCTCGAACCTCTTCACTAATTTGAATCTTACGGACATCGAAACGTGCTACAAGGTTTTTACAAAAGAAGCGCTCCAGAAAATTTTGCCCGGGCTCTCCTCGAACCGTTTTGGTATTGAAGTCGAATTAACTGCAGCTGCGGCACGGCGGCGGCTTCGTATTTACGAAGTAGGTATTTCTTATGCAGGCCGCACGTACGAAGAGGGGAAAAAGATCGGGTGGAAAGACGGCATCGCTGCAATTTGGTTTATTATAAAATACAATCTGTTCAGATAATGCTCACATTTCATAATCTCGGCGTATTTCTATCGGCGCTCGCATTTACCTATCTCTCATTTATTACGGGACTTCTTGTGTTTCGGGCGATCGGACTTCAGTTTTCGGATAAGATGAAACAAGGACTTTTTGCGGTGGTCACCGGTTACGGAATCTGGGGATGCATCGGGCTTGCGCTCGCTGGTATCGGATTTTTCAATCAATTCACGCTCTGGATTGCAGCCATCGCGGTAATACTCGTATCGATCCCGGTTATCAGATCTAATTTTAAAAGTAGCATTTCTTTCATTCGTTCCGGCTTTTTTCTTAGCTCGTTAAAGAACTGGTTTCGTGAATACGGGTTTTTGAAAGGGGTCATTATTGCCTGGCTCTTCGTGGATCTCTTTATTATGTTTGTGCCGCTTACGGGTCACGACACGCTTGATTACCATTTTCCGATTATTCAGGATTTGATCCGCGAAGAGCGTTTTACCTTCTCTGCGTCGCTCGGGGGGTATTCGTACCTGCCGGTTCTCGGAGAGACGCTCTATGCGACGGGCATGGTTCTTTTTGGAAATACTACGGAACCTTTTGTGTTTCAGGTATTCCAGTATGGAATGCTCATCTTTTTTCCGCTTCTCTTCTATGCGTTTCTGAAAGATCGGGTGCGTCACCCAATGCTCGCAATCCTTGGGTCATGGGGCGTACTTTCGCTTATGGATTTTGCCCGTGAGGCATTCCATGGGGGGTACGTTGACCTTTTTGCATTCCTTTTCGGCATGGCGAGCGTACTCCTCGTGCTTGATATCGTTTCATCGGGTAAACTGCGGCGTCCGGAACTGTGGCTCTCCGCCATACTTCTCGGTTTCGCGCTCGGGGTAAAATACACGGCGTTTTTCTTCGGAGCGGTTGATGCGATGCTTATTGTCTGGTTTCTCATGAAAGAACGTGCGCGCATTGGGGAATGGACGCGGAATATCTTTCCGTTCGCAGGACTTACTATGCTCGTGAGTGGATTCTGGTATATCAAAAACTTACTTGTGTTTGGGAACCCCGTCTACCCGCTCGGATCTGATACGGAATGGTTCGGTGCAATAAACTATTTTCTTTTCGATCGAACGATTCTGAATTATTTTCTGTTTCCGTTCGCGCGGTATGGGCAATGGTTTGTACAGGATAATGAGACATCGAGCCGACTTGTGGTCTTAGGGGTTTTCATATTACTCTCTCTAACGCTTTTCGTGTTTGCCGTCCGACGAAGGGGGA
>JBBTVP010000011.1:8908-18951 GCA_038063175.1 Patescibacteria group bacterium | reverse complement strand
CAGATTGCGATCGGCTCAGCCGGGTTCTTCGGGAAGGGGTTCGGGCAGGGGACGCAGACGCAGCTCGGGTTTCTGCCGGAGCCAACGAATGACTTTATTTTCGCGGCTTTTGTCGAAGAGTGGGGTTTCTTCGGGGGGATCGCGGTTGTCGCCGCGTTCCTTTTCCTCATATTCCGGATCGTGAAGGTAGGGCTCCGCACCACCGATAGCTTTTCGCAGTTCGTCTGTCTCGGCACCGCGAAACTCTTCCTCACCGAGTTCATTTTGAACATTGGATCTAACCTCGCGCTTCTGCCGGTTGTGGGTGTTACCTTTCCGTTTCTGAGCTACGGAGGATCGAGTCTCTTGACGAAGGCGAAGCTCGTCGGCATCATCCAAGGGATAGCTTCGAAATCTTAGCGATATGGATAACATCAGAAATCGCGCCAGTATTTTTTTTGCAGGTTCTGCACTCGCCGTCATTCTCGGGTTTACTTTTTTTATGAATCCTCCCGCGAATGCCATACCAGACGTGGTTGCGATTCGAGCAGGGGAAGGGATTCGTGAAGTCGGGCGTGTTCTTCACGAGCGTCGTCTCATCCGATCACGGGCGGCGTTCAGTCTCTATGCAATTATTTCCGGATCGGCGCATCAGTTAAAGCCCGGATCATATCGGTTCGAGGGAAATCTCGGAATTCCCGCGACTATCCGGCAGCTTGTCGAAGGTCCTGCCGAGGCGGAAGTCTTAATCGTCGAGGGAGATACTCTGAAAGATGTCGAGACGAAGCTCGTCGCACGCGCGCTTATCTCACCGGGCGCGCTTACTTCGGTTTCGGTAGACGAACTTCGGGGAGAGTATCCGTTTCTTGGAAATGCAGCGGCGTTTGAGGGATTTCTTTTTCCGGATACATATCGGGTGACCGCGGGTGCTCATGGCATCACCGTGCTCCGGAAATTTTTGGATAACTTCAGAGCAAAAGTTGCTCCTCATACAAAGGATATCGAACAGGGAACGCTCTACCGCGACCTTATCATCGCCTCTCTTATAGAACGCGAGGTTCCGGGAGCTGAAGATCGGCGTCTCGTGTCGGGAATTATGAAGCGGCGGCTCGCGATCGGGATGCCGCTCCAGGTGGATGCCACGGTAAGCTACGCAAAATGTGCCGGGGCTTTCCAGGGGTGCCCCCCCTTGACAAGGGCGGATTTTTCCCTAAAATCTGTATTTAATACCTATGTGGTGCGGGGTTTGCCCCCTGCACCTATCGCAAACCCCGGACTTGATTCGATCGTTGCAGCGCGGTCGCCGCGGATTTCTTCCTACCTCTATTATCTTTCTGATCCAGCGACAGGGAAGACAGTATTCGCGGAAACGCTCGAACAGCACAACGAGAATCGGGCCCGGTATTTGAAACGGTAGTACTAACTGTGCTAGTCTAGACCTTCAAGCGTCCACTGGGAATCGTCATACGGCGGCGTGTTTTTTATCGTTTTGTTAGCTTTAAACTACATCGATGCATCCACTCCCCACAAAAATCTTTTCTTCTCACCCGAAATCGCTCGTCGAGCAGCGCCACCTCGCGGAAATTCAGACCCAGTCTGACCGCTGGTTCAAGGAAATTGGATTAAAGGAACTCCTCGCAGAGATTTCTCCAATTAAGGATTACACGGGTAAAGACCTGGAACTTCACTTCACCGATTACTACTTCGATGAGCCGAAGTACGATGAAGAATATGCGAAGCAGAAAGATTTGAGTTTCGAGGCGCCACTCCGCGTGAAACTGAAGCTCGTGAATCATCGCACGAAAGACGCGAAAGAGCAGGAAGTGTACTTCGGAGATTTTCCGGTCATGACTGACCGGGGGACTTTTATCATCAATGGAGTCGAGCGGGTAGTCATTTCCCAGCTTATCCGTTCCGCGGGAGTCTACTTCACCGCGGGGATGTGGCGTGGCCGCAAACTTTTCGGCGCGAAAGTAATTCCGAACCGCGGCGTGTGGCTTGAATTCGAAACCGACTCGGACGGATTTATCGGCGTGAAAATAGACCGTCGCCGGAAAGTCGCAGTGACAAGTCTTCTCCGGATATTTGGCTGGGATGAATTGACTGGCGCAAAAGATTTCGAGGACGTAGACACCGGCACCGTTGCCCACATCGCGGCAACACTTAAAAAAGATGCCGCAAAAAACCAGGACGATTCCTATATCGAAATCTACAAGAGGATCCGGCCCGGCGACTTAGCTTCCATCGAAAACATGCGGAGTTTGATTGATGCCATGTTCCAGAAACCCGACCGTTACGATCTCTCGGGAGTAGGACGTTTCAAAATGAACCAACGGCTCCCCGCGAAGCGGCGCGAACCGGAATCCCGCCTCCTCACCAAAGAAGATCTTGTGCTTATTATTCGGGAAATCATTAAGCTCAACAACAACCTTGCTGCCGAGCCGGACGATATCGATCACCTTGGAAACCGGCGGGTGCGGCCGGTAGGGGAGCTCGTCCAGTCGCGCCTTCGAATCGGTCTCGCGCGGATGCGCCGCATCGTACAGGACCGAATGTCGACTCTCGATATTAATACTTTAACCGCGGTGCAGCTTGTGAACGCGCGTCCGCTCATCTCTCTCGTGCGCGAATTTTTCGTTTCTTCCCAGCTCTCGCAATTCATGGATCAGGTGAACCCGCTCGCTGAAGTCGAACACAAGCGGCGCGTATCCGCGATGGGCCCCGGCGGACTTACCCGGGAGCGCGCAGGGTTCGAAGTGAGAGACGTTCACCAGTCGCACTACGGTCGGATCTGTCCCATTCAGACTCCGGAAGGAGCGAACATCGGACTCATCAACTATCTCGCGAGTTACGCGCGCTTGAACGAACTCGGATTTTTAGAAACCCCCTACGTCAAAGTGAAGGATGGCCGCGTGACTGGCGAAGTGGTCTGGCTTGACGCGCTTGCAGAGGAAAAAAACAAGATTGCAAACGGCGGTGTGAAAATCGATTCGAGCGGAACAATCGTCGAGAATATGGTGGAATCTCGGATCCACGGAAAACCGGGAACGTGTGCGAAGGATGAACTCACCCTCGTGGATGTTGCGCCAAACCAGGCAGTATCAGTTGCGACGTCGCTCATTCCATTTCTTGTTCACAACGATGCATCGCGTGCAGCTATGGGTTCAAACATGCAGCGGCAGGCCGTTGTTTCGGTTCGTCCCGAGGCGCCGTTCGTGGGAACAGGCGTTGAGGAAAAAGTTGCGACGGATTCTGGCTATCTTGTCCGTGCTCCGGAAGAGGGAGTGATCGCAGAAGTGGATGCGCGCCACATTGTTTTAAAAACGAAGTCTGGCACAAAAAAATACCAACTCACCAAATTCAAGCGTTCGAACCAGTTCACCTGCATTTCCCAGCGTCCCACCGTCCTTAAGGGAGATAAGGTGAAAAAGGGCGACATTCTCGCGGACGGTCCCTCAATTGACCATGGGGTGCTTGCGCTTGGACAGAACCTTTTGGTTACCTTTCTCTCGTGGGGTGGTGCGAACTTTGAAGACGCAATTATTGTTTCCGAGCGGGTGGTGAAAGACGATCGGTTCACCTCGATCCATATCGAAGATTTTTACTGCGACGTGCGGGACACGAAGCTTGGTCCCGAGATGACGACCCCCGACATCCCGAACGTTTCAGAGGAAAAACTCAAGAATTTAGATGAAGCCGGTATTATCAGAATCGGTGCGGAAGTGCGCGCGGGCGATATTTTAGTCGGGAAAATTTCTCCGAAAGGCGAGAGCGAGCTTACTTCCGAAGAGCGGTTACTTCGCGCCATCTTCGGAGAGAAAGCGCGTGACGTGAAAGACACCTCGCTTACCATGCCGCACGGAAAGTATGGACGCGTAGTCGGGATCAAGATTTTTTCTCGTGAGCGTGGCGATAAACTCGAACCGGGAATCATCACGCGAGTCCAGGTTGAAGTGGCACAGCTCCGGAAGATCCGCGCGGGCGACAAGCTTTGCGGCCGGCACGGCAACAAGGGTGTTATCTCGCAGGTGCGACCGGTTGAGGACATGCCCTACCTCGAAGATGGAACTCCTGTTGATCTCATCTTGAACCCCTTAGGAGTTGCTTCTCGTATGAACTTGGGGCAGATTCTCGAAGTACATCTTGGATGGGCGGCGAAGCGGCTTGGCTATCGGGCAGTAACTCCAGCACTTTCTGGTGCAAACGAACGGCAGATTAAAGACGAACTTGCGGCTTCCGGCGTCCCCGAATCCGGAAAAGTGGATCTCTTTGACGGGAGAACCGGGAAAAAGTTCTCTGCGCCGGTTACGGTCGGCGTTCTCTATGTCATGAAGCTGAATCATTTAGTGGAAGACAAGATTCACATGCGTTCGATCGGTCCTTACTCTCTGATTACCCAGCAACCACTGGGAGGTAAGGCGCAGTTCGGCGGTCAGCGATTCGGAGAAATGGAAGTCTGGGCGCTCGAAGGATACGGTGCGGCGCATACCCTTCAGGAAATGCTCACTACGAAATCCGACGACGTGATTGGCCGTTCCGCTGCCTATGAATCCATTATTCGTGGAGAAAAGATCAAAAACCCGAACATCCCCGCATCATTCAATGTGCTGGTTTCCGAACTTCGATCACTTGGATTTTCGATCGAGCTTTTGAGTCATTCGGGAGCAAAGGGACGCAAAGATGAAGAGGACGAAGGGAAACACAACACTCACCATGAATACTGAATTCGATTTTATAAAAATTAACCTTGCCTCGCCGGATGACATTCTCAACTGGTCTCACGGAGAAGTCTTGAAACCCGAGACGATCAACTATCGGACCCAACGTCCCGAAAAAGACGGGCTCTTTTCGGAACGCATTTTCGGTCCGACCAAAGACTGGGAGTGCTACTGCGGAAAATACCGTCGGGCGCGTTACAAAGGCGTGGTCTGCGATAAGTGTAACGTCGAGGTGACACGTGCGGTGGTACGCCGCGAACGGCTCGGTCATATCAAGCTCGCGACCCCCGTTGCTCACATCTGGTTCCTTCGAAACGTTCCCTCGAAAATCAGTCTCTTTTTGAACGTTCCGCTCTCACGGCTCGAACGGGTGATTTATTATGCCGCCTATATCATTATTTCCGTAAACGAAGATGAAAAGAAAAAGGTGCTTGCTGAACTCGATCAGGAATTTAAGACCCGGAAGAAAAATGTAGCGCAGGAAGGCGCGAAGGTGGAAGACCTGAAGGCAGGGATGGTGGAAACGAAAAAACTCATCGAGTCCCTCGAAATCGGTCAAGTGCTCTCCGAAGCCGAGTATCACGGGCTTGCAAAAAAGTTCGGGAGTATCTTTGAAGCGGGGAGTGGCGCAGAAGCAGTTCGAAGAATCCTCGTAAGTATCGATCTCAAAAAACTTGAGACAACACTCGAGAAAGAACTGGTGCACCTCAAAGATTCGGTGAAAGAGAGCCGGATTCTGAAGCGTCTGAAGCTCACGAAGTCGTTTTTGCGGAGTGGAAGGCGGCCCGAGTATATGATTCTCTCGGTGCTTCCGGTACTCCCGCCAGATCTTAGGCCGATGGTCGCGTTAGACGGCGGCCGCTACGCAACGTCCGACTTAAACGATCTCTATCGTCGTGTCATCAACCGTAATAATCGATTAAAGAAACTCATGGAGCTCAAAGCTCCGGAGGTCATTGTCACGAACGAAAAACGGATGCTCCAGGAAGCAGTGGACGCGCTCATTGATAACTCCGCACGGCTCGGTACCCAGCAGCTCTCAAGCCAGCGCCGACCCCTTCGTTCACTCGCGGACATGTTGAAGGGAAAACAGGGTCGGTTCAGGCAGAACCTTCTCGGCAAACGCGTTGACTACTCTGGTCGCTCGGTTATTGTCGTTGGCCCCACGCTCGCGCTCGATGAATGCGGACTTCCGAAAAAAATGGCACTCGAGCTATTCAAACCATTCGTAATTCAGAAAATCATCGAACGTGAGCTCGCGCACAATATCCGAAATTCGAACCGCTTAATTGAACAAGCGCCGCCGGAAGTGTGGGCAATTCTTGAAGAGGTGATCAAAGACCGGAAGGTGCTCTTGAACCGCGCCCCTACGTTGCATCGCCTTGGCGTGCAGGCATTCAAGCCGCTCTTAACCGAAGATCTCGCAATTCAGATTCCACCCTTGGTCTGCACTGCATTCAATGCTGACTTCGACGGAGACCAAATGGCAGTCCATCTTCCGCTCTCGGACGAAGCCCAGCGGGAAGCCCGCGAGCTCATGCTCTCGAGCTTGAATCTCTTAAAGCCCGCGACCGGAGATCCGATTGTAACGCCAACTCAAGACATGGTGCTCGGGTGTTACTTCCTCACAAAAGCAAAAGATGATGCCTTGGGAACCGGCAAAATATTCTCGTCCCGCGTAGAAGCGTACATGGCACTCGAGAACGACATCATTGCGATTAACGCGACGATGAAGTTGAAAACCTTGGATGAAGAACTCGACACGACGATAGGCCGTCTCATCTTCAACACTACGCTCCCCGAAGATTTTGATTTCGTAAACCATGTAGTAACAAAGAAAGACCTCTCGCGCATCATCGGAGAAATCATCAACCGCTATGGCATCGAGCGGTCGAAATATCACCTGGACGCGATCAAGCGTGTGGGATTTGAGTACGCAACCTACTCTGGTGTTTCGTGGGGCATGGATGATCTTGTGATTCCGTCCGAAAAAAAGGGGATTATCAAGGCCGCGGAAGCAGAAGAGGTGGTAGTGAGAAACCAGTTCGAAGAAGGGCTCTTAACCGACGAAGAACGGCGGGAGCGGATTATAGAGATTTGGAAGAAGGCGAACGACCACCTTGGGAAAAAGATTGTTCCCCAGACGCTTCCCTCACACAGCTCGGTCTACACGATCATCGATTCCGGCGCCCGCGGTTCATGGTCCCAGCCCGCACAGATGATGGGAATGAAGGGGCTCGTGCAAAACCCACAAGGTGAAACCATCGAACTTCCCGTGAAATCTTCCTTTAAGGAAGGATTCGGAGTGTTGGAATATTTCATTTCAACCCACGGCTCTCGGAAAGGACTGACCGATACTGCTTTGAAAACCGCTTCTGCTGGTTACCTCACCCGCCGTCTCGTAGATGTTTCGCAGGATCTCATTATTCGTGAGGAAGATTGTGGCACGAAAGAGGGAACTGAAGTTGAGCGCACCGATGGTCTCGAATTCGGCCACTCGTTCGCAAACCGCCTGTTCTCCCGAACTACCCTTGAAGACATTAAAGTGGGAAATAAAATTCTCGTCCATGCGGGAGAGATGATCGACCGCGCAACCGCAAAGGAAATTGACGCAAACCCGAAAGTGACGAATGCAATTCTCCG
Organism: Patescibacteria group bacterium; assembly: GCA_038063175.1. Taxonomy (GTDB): domain Bacteria; phylum Patescibacteriota; class Minisyncoccia; order UBA6257; family 1-14-0-10-40-38; genus JBBTVP01. Next base: position 11,611 of record JBBTVP010000011.1, on the reverse strand, counting down.
CTCACCCATTACCTGCAAATCGCTCTATGGCATCTGCTCGGCCTGCTACGGATTCGACCTCGGGAGCAACGCGCCGATTAAAATAGGGGAAGCGGTTGGTATTGTGGCGGCGCAGTCGATCGGTGAGCCAGGTACCCAGCTCACCATGAGAACATTCCACATCGGAGGTGTTGCAGGCGCTGACATCACCCATGGTCTTCCCCGGGTTGAAGAAGTGTTCGAGGTTCGTCCCCCGAAAGGAAAAGGGTTTTTAACCGAAGAAGAGGGCGAAGTGGTTTCAATCGAAGAGCGGGGACTTGTGAAAGTAATTAAAATTGCCGGCGATGGAAAAGGAAAGAAGGAAAAGGTAACCGAATACTCTATCCCGCGTTCCTCGTGGCTTTCGGTAAAACCCGGAGATAAATTAGAAAAAGGCAGCCGTCTCTCGGAAGGCCCTCTCGATCTCAAAGAACTTTTTAAGCTTCGCGGGCGTCGTGCGGTTGAGCGCTATATTGTGAATGAAGTCCAGAAGATTTATCTCTCGGAAGGAGCAAGCATCAACAACAAGCACCTTGAAGTGATTGTCCGCCAGATGTTCGCGCGGGTGAAGATACTCTCTTCAGGTGATACCGATTTCGTGCGTGGCGACGTGGTAGAAAAATCACTGTTTCTTGAAATTAACCGCAAGATCAAGGCGTCCGGTGGCGTTCCAGCAAAAGCCCAGCAGCTCCTCATGGGAATCACGAAAGTGGCACTTTCAACCGAAAGCTTCCTCTCTTCCGCATCCTTTATGGAAACTGCACGGGTACTTATCAATGGAGCGGTGGAATCGAAGATCGACAACCTCCGCGGGTTGAAAGAAAATGTCATCATCGGACGTCTCATCCCCGCAGGCACGGGGCTTGCAAGTAGAGCTGCAGAAGCCCTGCGGAAGGCGGAAGGGGAGAGTGTCCGCACCGAGGCCAAGGAAGGGGCCTAGCCCTTGCCACGGATGCGAGAATCTGATAATTTATGAGCGCTATGGCTGAAGCCAATATATCGAATGATGAAGTGCGGACGCGCTATGAACTTTCGTTCCTCGTGAGATCCGACGGGGACCACGCGAAGGTTTCTTCCGTCCTTTCTCTTCATGGTGCTGAAATTACGTTCCAGGGGCCGGTGAATCAGATCCGACTCGCGTACCCGATCAAACGTGAAGAGAGCGCTTACTTTGGTTTTTTCCAGTTCACGCTTAGCCGTACGGAAACCGCAAAGATACATGAAGCATTGAATCGCGAATCCTCGGTACTCCGGTTCTTGCTTATCGAAGCACTTCCCGAAGACGTGAGGGAAGTCGAGAAGCCGATTTCGGCTCCGAGCGCAGCTCCTGTTCCGACTGCGCAACCTGCAACTCCACGGGCGGGAATCACTACGAACGAAGCGCTCGAGAAACGGCTCGAGGAAATATTGAAATAGCGACATGGTAAAAGCGACAAGTAAAAAGGAACATACGCCACCGTGTATCGTCCTTGTCGCATGTCACTTTTTACTTTAACCTAACCTCATGAATCTAAACAAAGTCTTCATTCTCGGACGCCTTACCGCGGATCCTCAACTTCGTTCGACCTCGGGCGGGCAGCAAGTCGCGACGTTTGGGATTGCCACGAACCGCGTCTGGAATGACAAAGGTGGTCAGAAACAGGAGGCAGTCGAATTTCACAGCGTGGTGGTTTGGGGTCGTCAGGCAGAAGTCGCGAGTAAATTTCTTGCGAAGGGGAGTCTGGCACTTATCGAAGGAAGAATCCAGACCAGGGCGTGGGACGACAAGCAGGGTCAGAAACGGAGGACGACCGAAATCATCGCAGAGCGGATTCAGTTGGGACCGAGAGCAGGAGGGGGAGGATTCAAAGATCAGCAGGCAGCTGCCGCCCCCAGTGGGGGCGAGCCTCGCTCCGCTGAAGCGGAGCGGGAAGAAATTCCGGTCATTAGCGTCGATGAAGAAATTAAGTCGGAAGATTTACCGTTTTAGCAACCGCCCTTGTCACGTGTCACTTTTTACTTTAACCTAGTTGATTATGTCCCAATGCGTTTTCTGTTCCCAAAACATGCGCGAGGTAGACTACAAGGAGGTAGAACTACTCCGGCGTTTTGTGTCTGGTCAGGCAAAAATCGTTGATCCGCGTTACACGGGAACCTGTGTAAAACACCAACGCCGGCTTGCGCGCGCGGTGAAGCGTGCACGGTTCTTGGCGCTCCTTCCGTTCGTGCGGAGGTAAATGTGATGCCAATATGCGAATGCATACTAATTATGCGAATGTTCTGTAAATTAGTATCATTAGCATGAATTAGTATATTAGCATCGCAGCGCGTATGAATTTCGACACAACTCTTTTTGAAACAATCCATGGTATTGCCGGAAGATTCTCGGCACTCGATTTCGCGGGTGTTTTTTTTGCACGGGCGTTCCCACTCCTCCTTGTCGCGGTATTCCTCGTGTTTCTTATTATTGAGCCAAACTGGAAGGTACGTTTTCGTAAGTTCGCGCTTGCCGCGATCGCGGTGATCCTCTCCCGCTGGATCATCGGAGAAACGATTCAGTTTTTCTACCACCGGCCGAGACCATCGGTTTCCATGAACTTTGAGCCGCTCATTTCACCGCCGCAGTCTCCGAGTTTTCCCTCGGGACACGCGGAGATTTTTTTCGCACTCGCGACCGCGGTATTTCTCGTGAACCGAAAATGGGGA
>JBBTVP010000011.1:6991-8898 GCA_038063175.1 Patescibacteria group bacterium | reverse complement strand
GAACATGGATGTTTGTCGGATCGGCACTCATCGGAATCGCCCGCGTGTTTGTCGGAGTACACTGGCCGATGGATGTAGTAGCGGGAGCCGTAATCGGCATCGGGAGCGCGATGATCGTCTCGAAATTTCTGCCGAGGTCGGAAAAATAGACAAGGCGCCTGAAGGGCGCCTTGAACGTCGACGGAGAGTTGGCTGCTAGGGCTTTTTCTTGCGGGATCGACCACGCAGGATTCCTCGTTCTGAATGAGTTGGATCCACGATAGTGCCTTTGCCTTTACATCTTTCACACGGTATATCCGTGTATCGGTGTGGTGCTCCCAACGATTCTTCCATGACCGGATAGGGAAACTCTCCCTTCCCCCCGCAGATAGGGCAGGTGATGGGTTTTGCCTTCATTATTTCTCTCGTAAAGGAGAAGTGTAGGTCGAAGCAGTTGTGCTGGGGGTATTCTTGCAACGATTTTAAATAAAGTCAATTTTTTAAAACCTGCGCTCCACCATATTCCAATCCACCGCGTTCATGAATGCTTCAATGTAGTCGGCGCGTTTTAGCCCATAGTCCAACGTGTAGGCGTGTTCAAAAACGTCCAAGACGAGGAGGGGAGCGCATCCCGCGAGGTGTCCCATGTCGTGCTCATTCACCCATGCGTTAAAAAGTCGATTGTCCGACGGGTCTCGATAGAGAATCGTCCAGCCGATGCCGCGCATGGTACCGGTTGCTTTGAAATCTTTGAGCCAGTTATCGTAACTTTCAAACTGCTTCGCAAGTGTTCTTGTTATTTGTAAATTGTCGATTGTTTTTTCTCTCTCTTTGCTAAAGTTTTCGAAGTACAACTCATGAAGCCGCATGCCGTTCCACTCCCATCCGAACCGACGTTTCAATTCATTGTATTCTGGAGTCGAAAGTTTGTTCTCCGCCGGAGCTTTCGCTATTGCTTCCGCGATTTTGTTTACATTCGTCACATACCCCTCGTAGAGCGTGAAATGGTTTTTTAAGAGTGTATCGGAAAACCCCTGGGTCCCGATCAGCTGGTCGTACTTTTTTGGTTGGTAAGTCATACCCGTGATTATCTCACGGGAGTCGGAAAAGTGACACCTTAGCTAATCTTGCTAGCGTGAGTTGATGCAGCGATGGTGCCAAGGGAAAGTTGTTTTGGAAGCAGCAGATATTTCCCGAGAATTTGATTTAACTTGTTTCGAGGAAATAAGTCTTTCGGATAGAGTGCAATGACTTTAAGCTTGTACTGTGCAGCTACTTTTTCTTTTTGTTTTTTCGCTCTATCGTACGTGGAAAGCTCACCTGCAAGACCAAAGAATTCTATAAACACTCCTTTCACAAGAAAATCAGCTGTATAAAGACTTTTAGGGTATGGGATGTTTCTTTCATGGGGAATCTTTTGTGTTGAGAGCCAATCGTCAATTATTTTCTCTGCGAGAGAATCGCATTGGTGGCCGTCGTTCGCAATACATTTCTTAGCGAATCTAACCGGATTTGGATCAAAACCAGCTGCCTCTACCGCTTTATTCCAGGTTCCGAATCTTCCTCTCGCAGCCTTATAATGTAGAAATTCTCTTTTCAGGGGTATTCGATGATGTTCCTTATAGAACTTTTTGATTTTTTCTTTTACTTCATTGCCGCTGATGATCAAGAATTGATTACTACATTCACGCGAGCAAAAGATTCTATTCCCTTAAAACTCTTTTGGCAAAAGGCGCATTCGTTTACCGTTGCCTTTCTCTTTGGAGATTCGACGTTATTAAGAGAAACAGCGCAGGAACGAGAACAATATAGTTTTTTACTTCTGATACTACTAGGAATTCTAAAGAAAGTTTTCCCGCAGGTTGGACGCGCACAGAAAAATTCCTTCTTTTTGTTTATGATTTTCGCTTGGCATAGCTGCGAGCAAT
>JBBTVP010000011.1:0-6981 GCA_038063175.1 Patescibacteria group bacterium | reverse complement strand
CAACCATATTTATCCGCTTCATTAACCCTCCCATTACTTCGGAAGATTTCTTTTCCGCAAGCGGCACAGTTCAGAAGAATGAGCCTCATAATAGTCAGGCTACGGGGTACCGCCCCCCGTCCTCACCCACCCCAAGGGTGTGCGCTGCTTTTACGCTATAGCCTGTTCGCAGAGACACTATGACAGATGACAATAACGATAACAATGACTCGATTCGGTCATTGTCATAATCACCAGTTTTCTCCTGGTTTTAGTTCTAATGCCCCCGTCCACCGGGCCGATGCTTCGCAATCACTTTCAGGCACTTCGTGCATACCAAACCGCGCGTCCCATTCTGGAGCGTTGTTTTTTGGAGGTTGGGATATTTACGGCTCCAGTTCGTGGGGTTGTAGTGGCCGCGGAGCAGTTTCCGAGTTCCCGCCATAATCGAGGTCTTGCCGCAGTTCAAGCATTTACGCATGGTGGAAAGTATACTTTTTCCTTCTCAAGAAGGCAAGTTTGACAAGCACATTATAGCGAGAGTACTTTGTGTGGATAACATTACACCCTACTTTGCATCCCCCCATTGGCGTATACTTAATCCATGATCAAGAATAAGAAAATGTTCGTGCCCCTTGCGGGAGTTGTGATTGTCATGATTGCTGCCTTTATTATATTTCGCCCATCAGAGAGCGAAGAACGAGCCCAGCTTGTTCCGGTAGGACCACTACAACCAACAGAATCAGTAGTGGTCCCTCCTCCATCATCTCCCTTGCCAGTAGTCACGGTTACCGTAACTGATGGAAACGCAGCAGAGCAGGGGTTAAATCCTGGAACATTTCGCCTTACGAGAACCGGTCCAACTACTTCGGCGCTTGGCGTACTCTTTAGTCTCACTGGAACCGCTGTGAATGGAGTAGACTACCAGCTGATTAGTCCTCCAGGAACGAAATATATACCAGCGGGCGCAAACTCTGCCATCATCAGGATTACGCCAATTGATGATGCGGTCATTGAGCCAACGGAGACGGTAACACTTACTCTTACTCCATATTCAACTTATGCTGTGGGCTCGCCGAACTCGGGCGTAGTTAATATTACTGATAACGATGTGGCGACGAGTGGCTCTTACACTGTGGTTGATGATTCGACTCCAGGGTACCGCATAGTGACCGCCGGGAGTGCTGGCGTACTCCTCACGCGGCTGAAATTCTCTGCCTCCAATGAGGACATCGATATCCGGCGGGTGGCGTTTCAACTCTCTGATGTATTCTCAAATACACCGATTGACCTCGTGAACCAAGAGGTGAAGCTTTACGACGAGGCGAATCCAACCGTCGTGATTGCGACCGCGCAGTTTGCGGCAAACAGTGATCTTGCCACAAGTTCAGTCATTTCGTCCGGTACATTTCGTGTTCCATCGAACGGTTTTAAGGTAATGCTCGTGAAAGGAGATATTGCAGGAATTTCTGTGAATGGTCCGCTCGCCTCGTCCGGTGATCTCTTGAAGGTTGACTATGACGGCAACGGCGGCAACTACGGTGTCGGTGCGTTCTCTGGCGGCACCATCATCCCGAGTTCCGCGGACACTACTGTCCAAGGCGTCCGTATCATGAAATCGTACCCAATCTTCACGAAACTCTCGATACCGTCGAACATACTTGTGAGCGGTTCTGGAACGACATTGTATCGTTTCACTGTTCAGGCGTTGGGGGGCGATGTAAGAATTCACAAGTTGACGTTCAACATTAGTTCCTCTACACAGTCCGCAACCACTTCAAAGTACTCCCTCTACGCATACACGGATCCATCTTTCTCGATTCCTGATACTAGCATCTCACCAACCGGGCTCATCAATGTTGGTCAATGCTATCGCAATCAAAATGGCCAAAATGTGCTTAACACCGTCGGTTTAGCCGGTAATAGTGATATTGAAATTATCTCAACTACGGGTTGCCACAGTGGAGCCACAACGTTTAAGATTCCTACGGGTCAAAGTCGCTACTTTGATTTTGCTGCCGATGTCGCGAATGTGGAAACTGGTGTCGGCACAGAATTCATTGCGGTTAGAGTGCGCGGAGATAGTGCATTTCCAACCGCCCAACAGGCATTCGGCGCGATGGGCAGTGTTGCGCTCATCGATATGGACATGAATGATGATTCCATTTGGTCTCCGGTATCAACTTCGACTATTCCTGCATTAACCGATCTCGACTTTACGAATGGGTATCAGGTGCCTGGTCTTCCACCGAACGACATGGCAGCTGAAATACTCACAAGTCTCTAACTAGATCAATATCGCAGGAAGGCACGTAACAAGGAGTTTCTCAAAGGATCCTTTGTTGTAATCGATTATTGAAAAACTTAGAGGGTAGCAGTAGAGTGGCGGTGTACTCCCATGTCTAACACCGCCGAACTCATAAAGGAAAAGCTCGACATTGCCGACTTCGTGCGCGGGTACGTTCCGCTCACGCCCGCCGGGAAGAATTTCAAGGGGCTTTGCCCGTTCCACAAGGAAAAGACCCCTTCATTTATTGTGTCGCCTGACCGGCAGGCGTGGCACTGTTTCGGGTGTAACCAAGGGGGCGACGCGATCAGCTTCCTCATGAAGTACGAAAACCTCGAGTTCATCGAGGCGTTACGCATTCTTGCGGAGAGGACGGGGGTTGAAATGGCGGCGACGAATCGCGATGAGCGTGCTTATGCCGCGCTCTACGACATAAACCGCGTGGCAAAAGATTTTTTTGTAGCAAACCTTGCCGCAGAAACTGCGACAGCGAAGGGAGTGCGGGAGTACCTTGCAAATCGCGGCCTCACCGAAGAAACTATTAAAGAATTCGAGATCGGATTTGCGCCGAACGCATCAGACCTCCTCTCTCGTCACCTCACCAAAGCGGGGTTTTCAATGCAGGACATCGAGCGCGCGGGACTTTCATTTAAAACCGAGCGGGGCACCTACTGGGATCGGTTTCGAGGCAGGGTCATGTTTCCGATTACGAACCATTTCGGGAAGGTGGTGGCGTTCACCGGTCGGGTGCTCCCGAGCGAGGGGTCGGCCGCCCCTCCAGGGCGATCCTCGTCCTCCGGGCGGGAGTCTACCGAGGGATTCGTTGCTGCGAAGTACGTCAATTCTCCCGAGACACCGATTTTTTCGAAATCGAAAATTCTCTTCGGATTTTCGAAATCGAAACGTCACATCCGGGACGCGAAAGTGGCGGTACTCGTTGAAGGGCAGATGGATTTTCTGATGGCGTGGCAGTCGGGAGTGAAGAATATTGCGGCGAGTTCGGGAACGGCAACAACCACAGAACATTTGAAGCAGCTCGCGCGCGCTGCGGAAACGGTGGTACTCGCGTTTGATGCGGATGAGGCCGGGCAGGTGGCCGCGGAGCGGGTGTCTGATCTGGCAGCTGCTCTGGATCTCGCGGTCAAAATAGTACGGCCTGATCCGAATCTGAAAGATCCGGCAGACATCGTCCGCGAGAATCCTGCGCGCTTTGCAGAAGTGGTGGCGAGCGCAGAGCCCGCGATCCGATTCTATCTTCGGCGACACTTGGGTGAAGGCGCGAACATTGCGCGGAATGATCCTACGGCCCTGAAGAAGGGGATTCGAACGGTGCTTAGTAAAGTGAAAGTGGCGGTGAGTCCGGTTGAGCAGGCATACTGGATCCGCGAGATTGCGGGGGTGACTGGAATTCCAGAGCGAAGTCTTCTGGCAGAGATGGCTGCGATTCTTACCGTTGCGCCGAAAACGTCTTCAATTTCTGGAATTCCATCCCCACCCGCGCCAGAACGGGAAGTGGTGTCGCGTCGCGATCGGATTCTTGAGCGAATTCTCTCACTCGCGGTTGCCGAGCCCGCGCTTCGGGGGGATATCGAGCGTGAAGCAATATTTCTTGGAGAACCGTATACAAAAGTATTGAGCTGTATCGTGAAAGGAGAACCGATCCCGGGAGAATTTTCTGAACTTGCAGACATTGTCTCGATGGGAGCGAGCATCGGACCTACCGGAGTTACCGCGGTATCCGAACTTGCGGATCTATTAAAGCAGCTAAAGCTCGATCGGTACCGAAGCGAGCGGGAACGGCTTAGTATGGTGATACGGGCGGCTGAACGGGCGGGAGATCATGCCGCGCTCGAATCCGCGCTCAAGGAGTTCATGAAAATCTCACAAGAATCCTAATGTTTGACCGGTTCACTCGCGAAACCTATAATCGATAGCTAAGGTTCTGTAGAGCATGATTCCCTCGGGTGTGCTTTTCGGGTACGCTATCTCCGCGGGGCTCGCGGAGCGCTCTCTCTCGGCTCGTCAGCCTTTGAGAACTCCCGAAAAGCACACCCTTCAGTCATTTCTAGAAAAACATGGCTCACATAAAAAAACATTCAAAGAGGCGTGATACTTCGAAAAAAGCATTACTTCGGAACCATTCCTCTGCAGGAAAGTCGAAGAAAGGTAAGAAGCTTACCAAGGCAGAGCAGAAGCAGGAGCTGAACCTCCAGTCGCTCCAGGAGCTTATTGATCGAGGCCGGACTCGGGGTTTCGTCACCGATGGCGAGGTGCTCACCTATTTTCCGCACATCGAGGAAGATGTGGCGTTTTTGGAGCGCGTCTACGATGAACTTGAAAAGGTAAACATCAAGGTAGTGGAAACCTCGCAGCTCATAGAACTTCCGAAAGATGAGGTAAGTGAAAAGGAACTCGAGGAGGCGGTAAAAATCACTGGCATGGAGGAAATGCCGGATTCGGTGCAGATGTACCTTCGGGAAATTGGAAAGACGCCACTCCTTACTTCCCAAGACGAAAAAGATCTCGCGAAGAAAATTGAGAAGGGGGATGAGGAATGCCGCCGAAAGTTTATTCAGGCGAACCTCCGATTAGTCGTGAGTATTGCAAAGCGGTACGTGAACCGTTCGCCAAACCTTTCACTCCTTGATTTGATTCAAGAGGGGAATATCGGCCTTTCGCGCGCGGTCGACAAATTCGACTACCGGCGTGGGTTCAAGTTTTCTACGTATGCGACCTGGTGGATTAGGCAGGCGATCACTCGTGCCTTAGCCGACCAATCGCGCACCATCCGCATTCCGGTCCACATGGTAGAGACGATTGCGAAGTATACCCAAGCGAAGCGGCGACTCATGCAGGAGCTAGGACGCGATCCGCTTCCTGAAGAAATTGCGATCGAAATGGAAATGCCGGTGGAGAAGGTACATCACATCCAGCGGATTTCGCAGGAGGTGATTTCACTCGAGTCTCCGGTTGGGGGAGACGATGAAGATTCGCTTCTCTCCGAATTTATTCCTGACGAAAAAAATCTCACCCCCGCGCAAGTTGCCGAGCAGGGGCTTCGCCGAGAAAAAATTACGGAAATTATCGTAGACCTTACTCCCCGTGAACAGATGATTTTAAAAATGCGGTTTGGACTTGAAGATGGTATCACCCACACCTTAGAAGAAGTAGGGCAGAAGTTTGGCGTAACCCGCGAGCGTATCCGGCAGATTGAGGCGAAGGCGATGGCGAAGATCCGGGAGCACAGCAAAGCCCACATGCTCGAGGGGTACTAGCGAATTTTCAAGTCTCAATTTTCGATTTTCAAATCGCCTGTGTTCATAGGATTCTTATGCACACCCCTCTATATATTCCCATCCCATTAGACTATATTGGAAAGCAATGAAGCTACGTAATATATTTCCGGTGATTTTCGGAATTATTGTGTTAACTGCGCTTGTTTTTTCATTGCGGAGCTACAACCGCGAAGAGACATTCGCTAGAATTGCTTCACTTTCACCTGATTTAGTAGTACAAAATTTGAGTTATACTTTCATTGCAAATTCCACTACATACACTACATATTTGCAGTTTTCCGGATTTGTTATGAATTCCGGAGTAGGAGTAGCGGTGACATCGAAACCGCGCCTTCGCATCGATTTCCATAACAATGGTTCTTGGGATATTGTTGTTCCTCTTACCCAAAACCAAACTGGTTCGCTTGCACCAGGAGCCTCAGAATCAGAAGTTTGGAATGTCGTTAGTGAGGCAATTCCGTGGGTTGCGGTAGGAGGTTTTCATCGGTTTGAGATATGCACGGATGTGCAAAATAATGTGATTGAATCAAACGAATCCAACAACTGTGCTCCTTTACTTTTTAACAATAATTTTGTGTATGTGGTGGCACACGATGCTTCAGCTGGGGAGCCAGCGAATAGCGGAATATTTAGATTGCGCCGCTCCGCACCAAGTAGTGCGACTCCAGTCTATTTCACTATAAGTGGGAATGCGGTAGGTGGAGTTGATTACCAATCTATTCAATCACCACAGGTTATTTCAGGCTTGCCATTGTATCTTGATATTCCGCTTACTCCTATTGATGATAATGTGGCGGAACCTCAGGAAACCGCTATTCTCACAATCGATCCCAGCGTGTATTACCAAGTCGCTCCGCAGAATTCGTCGGGAGTGATTACCATCGATGATAATGATTTTCCTGATCTTATTGTGGTAAGTCCTTGGACGAATGGCGGAAACTCTTCAACATCAACAGGTCAAACTACTTATGATTTCTCTGCAGTTGTACGGAACATGGGCAATGTTCTCGCAGGATCATCTTCGCGAACAAAACTACAAGTAGATTTCAATACAGGTACGCAGCCTGGCTGGGATGTTGAGCAGACAGCTATTACGGGAAATCTTTCGCCTAACGCATCAGAAATAGAATCGTGGTCAAACATTGTGGGACCTGCTACATCGGGGACGTATAGGGCGCATATTTTCCGAATTTGTGCGGATACACTGAATCAGATTATTGAGCTTTCTGAAATCAATAATTGTAGCAACGATATACCGTTCTAGTTTTCCTGTGTTTGTAGCACAGCAAAGCGCACATGCTCGAGGGGTATTAAATAGCCACTAGCGATTAGCCACTAGCCAATAGTGGCGTCGGCAGTTGTTCACACCCTACTTTGCATCCCCCCATTGGCGTATACTTAATCCATGATCAAGAATAA
>JBBTVP010000010.1:0-6327 GCA_038063175.1 Patescibacteria group bacterium | reverse complement strand
TCGCAACCGTGACTCCTTTGATTGGCACGCCTGCAATTTCCGCGGCAACTTTCGTTGCCTCTGCAACGCCAAATCCAGTACTCCCGAACTCGTGAGGAATGCCGCATTTCTCTCCTTTCTTTCCGAAAACTGCCATGCAGTAGTTTGCGGGTTTTCCGGTTGCCGTACGCCAATTGCCTGTCGCTTCAACAAACGCCTGCATTTCTGCTTCACCGGTATTCACATCCGGCCCTGCGATGTAACGCTTTGGAGTGAAGTTCTTGATCGCCCGAGCAAACGCCTGTATGAGTTCTTTTTTGTTCGGTTCTTTGCCTCGTTCGATACGAATTCCCGCTTTTGCGCCACCGAAGGGAATTCCCGCGAGCGCGTTTTTCCATGTCATGGTCCGCGCAAGCCGGAATACCTCCTCTTCGGTAACGTCAGGCGTCATCCGGATTCCCCCTTTCCCCGGCCCGAGCGCAGTATTATCAACAACCAAAATACCACGCAAACCAGTTTTTGGATCGTACACTTTTACGATCTGCTCGGGTCCCCATTCATCGTGGAACAAAAAATCGTTTTCTTGATTCATAGAATCCTAGTGTAGCAAAATTTCTTATAGAAGGCAGAATGTCATCCCTATTCTTTGTATAACTAAACGGCTATGAAGTTTGCTTCAGAAAAGTTATCAAGGGATAGCTTTTACTTTGTGCGGTATTCTTGAATTAGTCCAAATCGCTTTCGTCGCCTGCGGCGGCGAGGGAGTACCACCGCAAAGTGCGGCTTCGTTGCGCCGATTTCAACTTTTTCTTTGGCGGCAATAAAAATCAAAAAAGAAAGGGCTCCGCTCACAATTGCTTGTGGAGAGCCCGTGCTTTGACGGCGGTCGAAAAGCGATCAGGCGGCCGCCAAGAGCTTCTTGAACTTGGCTTTCCATCTCATGCTTTCCTTCCACTCGTACCCCTTCGACGGAAGAAACTTGGTCACCTCCACCAGCTCTCCGGACTCGATGTCCTCGGCGGAAAGAGATTTCAGATGAGGGAACCGCTTCTTCAGGACGGGAACGACGCATTCTTTCATCACTTGGCCGAAGCCAGTCACGGAATAGTAGTTCACTCCCGGGAACAGAGTGTCGACGAGTGGCATGAATCCGTTGATTGTCTGCTCTTCCTCGTTGAGCGTCGGGTGTGGCTGTCCAGCGATGCACGACCACACCAAAGCTTTCTTGAACTTCACTTTTTACCTCCGGTTTTGGGTCTTGTAATGTACCATCGAGCTGACACAGCCCGATTACTAAGCCAGTACAATGAGAGCATAATATTACTTCTACGTCAAGCTCAAAAAAATCGCAATCTCTGGTGTTTCTTGCCTTCAAATTTCTATGATTAAGAAATTTTCTTTTCCCCGAATGCAAAACCGCCAATTCATTTTTGAACCCAAAATCCAATACGTTTTGACCGCCTCGCTTCGCTCGGCAACCCAAAAAGAAAAATGTCTCTTGCTTTTCTGATTTTCGCGGAGGTGGATTTTTCCTAAAATGGAAAGGACTTTTTTCTTTTTTGGGTTCTGCCCTTCAAGTATTCGGGCAGTGTGATGGGGCTTCAATGCGGACTTGGTTTTGCCGAAACTATTTTCTGGGGGAAAGAATTTGGCAAAACCTTGGCTATCATTTTGTTTTTGCATTTTGTCCGCGCGAAGGAGGGGTCTGGGGAGGAATCCGCGCGGGCTTTTGGGTTCTGTTTTGGTTGGGACGGCGTTCAAGATTTTGCAATCCACACATATTAACATGGCTCAAAATCCTGCGCGGTGCTACAATTATTGATACATGTATTGATACATGAAATCTGACACAAATGTGCGGGGGGGGCGACCTAATCAGCCATGTTCGTTTTTATGTTCTTGCCATAGCTGTAGGACTTGTTTTTAGCGCTGTCGCCGCGACAGCTGCGACAACGATAAGTAGCAACATATCAACGGATGGAAACTTAAGTGTAACTGGCACGTCGGCACACACCGGTCTCGCTACGTTTGGCAATGCCTCAACATCATTATTTTCCGCCTACGGGCCTGCATATTTCGGAGCGACTGCAACATCATCGTTCAGTGCTGCCGGTATCCTCTCGCTAGTCTCTGCGCTCACGGTCCCGAACGGTGGTACTGGAGTAGCAACGTTCGGGCAAGGCTGGATCTATTCAAATGGCGGTACCGGTGCGCTGTCAGCCTCTACGTCGCCGACTGTGAATTACATAACCGCAACTTCAACTACTGCCACGTCCACATTCCATGGCGATATAGTACCCATCGGACGACTTATGGTTCCGATGGGTGAAGTATCTTACTTTAATACCACTGGCACAGCCGTGGATATTACAGGAACTTCAGATGGAACTACAAATATGGCAACGGCGACACCTGCCACGACATTTAACAGCGCGGTTGCTATGGATTTCGATAATGGTGGTTCTAATAATGGAACTCTACGATATACGGGAACAGTGACAAAAGCTTTCCATATCGCTCTGACTTTTAGCGTAACTCCGACAAACAATAATGATTCATTTGTGGTAGGCATTGCTAAAAATGGCACGACGGTGGCTGCCTCAAAAGTAATTCAGAAAATGACGACAACAGCTGATACTCAAAGTACCGCAATGCACGTTGCAGTAACGTTATCGACTAACGATATTTTAACGCTTCAATTCGGTAATCTTACAGGAGCAAACGACGTAACCCTTAAAACAATGAACTTCTTCGCAATGGGAATGTAAACATACCATCCCCAAGTAATTTCACCATCTAGCTATGCAAAAAGCACCTATTCCCTTGAATGATAAAGAGCGCGTGTGCTCTTGAAGGTCTGAAATTATTGGATACGGCATCGGAAGAAAGAATTGACCGCATCACGAGAGAGGCGGTTGCCAGATTCTCTGTGCCGATCTCCACCATTACGCTGGTGGACAAAGGCCACGAATGGTTTAAATCAGTGCAGGGTCTTACGGACAAAGAAGGCCCGAGAGACATTTTTCTTTTCGGGGTTGCCGAGCGAAGCGAGGCGGCTATCTCAAACTTGCAATTTCCTAAATGGTGCGCTCGCCAGGAATTGAACCTGGACTTCGAGGTTCGAAGCCTCGCGTGATATCCATTTCACTACGAGCGCAGAAAACTACGGCTTTCCCCATGAACTATATAGAGAATTCAGCATCTTTCAAGGGTTTTTGCTAAAAAGCTTGACCCCGCACACCAATCAGAGATTAGCGCAAAAGAATGGCTTCCCATGACACTACGCACATGTGCCAAAACCTTATAAAATGGCTTAAAATAAGGCGAAAATCGATCTCTGATTGGTGTGGGGGTTGACTTTTGCCTTCGACCAGCTATACTGGGTGTACAACTGAATAGCTAGAAAACGTCGATTTACTGTAGTCCCCGGAAACGGGGTTTTTTGTTAGCCAAATCCAAACCCATGAAATCAAGCATTATCTCAATTATCATCGGTGCGATACAGGTTGCGATTGCCGCTGCTCCCACAGGCGCAGTGAATCCACCCCATGAATATCTCGCGGAGCTCGTCTCGGTCATCGCGGAAACTCCGTTTGAGACTGACCGAAAGACCATCACCGCAACACTTACCGGATATTCCTCGACCGTTGACCAAACCGACGATACTCCATTCCTCACCGCGTCGAACACTTCAGTCCGTGATGGAGTGGTTGCCGCAAACTTCCTTCCAATCGGTACGAAGATTCAGATTCCGAAACTCTTCGGTAACAAGGTCTTCGTAGTCGAAGACCGGATGCACCAGCGCTTCAACGACCGCATCGACATCTGGTTCGCTGACCGAGAACTCGCGAAGCAATTCGGACTTCGGAAGGCAACGGTGGTTGTATTCGAAGGATAGAGAGTAACATTCCAAAACCCGCCTCATCGGCGGGTTTTTGGTTGCTCAAAAAATCAGCCCACCGTTCCTCGTGAGGTGCGGTGGGCTTGGTTGGCGAACGTGCCTAGTGCTAGCGATGCTAGGTCAGGTTCGCGGCCGGCGATGTCACCCCCGCAGTCTGCTGGAGAGGTTCCAGTTTCCATCGGGCACGAGACAAGAAACGGCCATTCATAGGTGCGAGTCCTTTCTGCTGGAGAACAGTAGCAGGAGCCCAGCACTCCGGAATGGATTTGCAAAAAGCACCTGCGACTTTCCTAAGGATATGAAAAATGAAAATTTTCTTCAATAGATTATTTATCCACAATGCAAACGACGGCTATCGATCCACTTTTAAGTTCCCAAACCAAGAAAGAAAAAACGCAACGAGGAGCCAGAATAGTGAAATAACTATCCAGCCATAGATGGTTGGATCAGCGCCGAATTCGCTGATTCGCCAAAGAGGAGTAGTAAGTGGAAGATTGAATAACGAATAGAGTATGAGGATGAGAGCATTCACCCAAAAAAGAAATACGAAGAATAGGATGTTTTCCAAAAACGCGGGGATAACCGAGAGAGAAATCATCTGTCCGCTCATAATGAAGAGTATTGGCAGAAAAACAATAATCGTAAGTAGAGAAAATAACCACTTTCGCAATCTGGTGAATACAAAAAGATTCCGAAGAATGTGCATATGGAAAGATATTACCACATCACGGTGCCCGGGGTCGGACTCGAACCGACACGTCCTTGCGGACAGCAGATCTTAAGTCTGCCGAGTCTGCCATTCCTCCACCCGGGCTTTAAAATAACTACTAGTCACAAAGGACTAGTTTGAGGCGGCAGCCGGACTCGAACCGGCGCATAGCTGTTTTGCAGACAGCTGCGTTACCCCTTCGCCATGCCGCCTTTTGCTTACTCTAATATTATTATCACGTGCAGACGTTTTTTCAATTCCTCCAGTAATTCGGTTGGTTCTATTGTTCTTCGTGAGTTCCTAAATCGCTCTCAATGAGGAGCTTCTCGATCGTCGCCGCTTTTTCTGGGCCATGGTCGATTTCGAATGAAATTCGTGGCACGGGTCTTACATTCATCTTGCGGATGAGGGCGTGCTGGAACTCCCCCGCCTTTGCCGTAAGAAGCTTCAGTGCTACCTTCGCCTGCTTCGAGGGAATCACGCTCACATTCACTACCGCCCGGTCAAGTTTTTCTGAAACCTCAACTTCGATGATCGTAATCAAGGCACCAGGTAACTCGATATCCCGCAAAATCATCTGCGAAAGGAGTTCCCGGATTAAGCTTGACATTCGATCCCGGCGAAAATGCTTCATGGCGCCATTCTACATTTACCATTCCACTATCCCCTAGCGCAAAATAAGGTGATCCCCCACTCGAATCTGTGTTTCAGAGGAAAACAGAAGCCCTCCCTCATTCCCCGCGGGAAGTTCTTTCACATCTTTTCGGCCGCTCTGGAGATTCAAAATCTTGCCGCTCCCTATCGGCACATTACGCCTCACGACTTCGAGCACCGCATTCGCCGGGATACCCCCCAAGATCACTTTTCCTCCGATCACCTGGTCGGTTGCTCCCTTTTTCCCGAAAAGCGCCAAAATCTCCATCTCCCCTTTTGCCTTTGCGCGATCGAGCACCTTGAAGCGATCCTCCACGGTTTTCACAAGCTCATAGACAATTTCCGAAGTGACGATTGGAATCCCGTGCACTTCCGCGAGCTGTGCCGCGGCTTTCGTCTGCGTCACCCGAAACCCGATGATAATACCACCCACTGAAATCGCGAGCTGCACATCACCGTCGGTAATCTCTCCCACTGCTTCAAAAACTATTTTTACCTTCACCTCGTCCGGCTTTGGGAGATTAGTGATGATTTGCGAGAGGGTTTCAAGTGAACCTGCTACGTCGGCTTTTAGGATAAGTACGAGCGTGGTACCTTCCTCGGGACCACCAGCAACCGCAGCTTTCGCCGCGCTGTTTTTCCCCTTCACCGCTCCTGAAGACGTTCCCCCTACCAGGAATTTTTCACCGATCACCGGAAGTTCTTCGAACCCGCTGATGCGTACCGGCGAAGAAGGTATTGCCTCGCGAATCCGCTCTCCTAAAAAATTCTCGAGTCCCTTCACTTTCCCTGCTGCCGCTCCGGAAACGAGCTTGTCGCCGACGCGGAGCGTTCCGTCTTTCACGATTCCGGTCGCAACAATCCCCCGACGACCGTCAATCTTTGCTTCGAGAATGACCCCTTCGCCCGGTTTTGAAAGGTCGCAAGTAAGTTCCGAGAGTTCTGCGGTCAGAAGAATAGTGTCAAGAAGTTCAGAAATTCCCGCTCCGGTTTTTCCGGAGACTCCCTGCACACTCACGTTCCCGCCGTACCCCTCGAGGAGCACTCCCTCGGCAGTCAGTTCGTTTTTCACTTTGCTGTCATC
>JBBTVP010000009.1:0-8612 GCA_038063175.1 Patescibacteria group bacterium | reverse complement strand
CATTGTAGACCGCGAGATTCGTAAGCCGCACGGAATGATTTTGAACACCGGACCCACCGGTTCGGGTAAAACGTCAACGCTCTACGCATTTTTGAAAGCGAAGGCAAGTTCAGAAATCAAAATCATCACTGTCGAAGATCCGATCGAGTACCATCTTTCGAGTATCGAGCAGACCCAAGTGGACGAGGAAGCGGGATACACCTTTGCAAACGGTCTTCGCTCCATTATGCGGCAGGACCCGGATGCGATCTTAGTCGGCGAGGTGCGCGATCGTGATACTGCGGAAATCGCGGTGCAGGCCGCACTGACCGGCCATCTCGTGTTTTCAACAGTCCACGCGAACGAAGCAGCGGGCGCAATTCCTCGTCTTCTCGATCTCGGCGTGAAACCCGGGAGCATCAGTCCCGCCCTGAACCTCGTGATCGGTCAGCGGCTGGTGAGGCGGCTCTGTGTTGCATGTAAGGTTTCGCGCGACGTGGACGCTGATACCGCGCATGCCCTCAAAGAATTTTTAGATCAGTTACCGGAACGGGTCGCGCGCGAGAATAGTGTCGAAATAAAACTCTGGAGCCCGAAAGGATGTTCTGTGTGCGGCGAAACCGGATACAAAGGTCGGATCGCAGTGTTTGAACTTCTCCTCACTAAGGAAACTTCTGGTGTTTTGTCGGGCAACGGAGGTACACTCGAAGAAATTGTGGTGGGAGGAGGGAGCGTTGCTGCCATACTCGCTTTTGCGAGAAAGGGAGGAATGGTAACCATGCAGGAAGACGGGGTGCTGAAGGCACTTGCAGGAGTTACTACGCTCGAAGAGGTCGCAGAAGCTACCGGACCGATTGAGTATATTGGAAAACGACAAAGGCATTGATCTGGGGACATAATGTTTCGTGGAGAAACAAAGTAAAATTGCTTCGAGGAATGGCCCAGTCGGAACCAAGCCATCCGTAGCTAGAAGCAATTCCTAGCCCCCAGATCAATGCCTTCGGAAAGGGCGGACCGGCATATATTAGCATAAGGATATATAAAAGTCAAGATTCTCACCCATGGAGTCCCCTGTGAAACATAACGACGAGCAGGCGATCGATGTAATGCTCCGCCCATCGAGCTGGGCAGAATATGTAGGCCAGGACAAGGTAAAACGCCAGCTCCACGTGATGCTTCAAGCAGCGAAGCAGCGGGGCGAGGTATGCGACCATCTCTTGTTCTACGGGCAAGCTGGGCTTGGGAAAACAACGCTTGCGAATCTTGTTGCAAAAGAGCTGGGAGCCGCGTTTAAAGTTACTTCGGGACCGGCTTTGGAAAAAATGGGAGACCTTGCAGCGGTACTCACGAACCTCGAACGGAACGACGTGCTCTTTATCGATGAAGCGCACCGGCTGAACCGCATGATCGAGGAAGTGCTCTATCCGGCCATGGAAGCCAGTAAGTTGAATCTCATCGTCGGGAAGGGGCCGGGCGCGAGAAACGTTGCGCTCGATCTGCCGCCATTTACGCTCGTTGCCGCAACCACGCGGGCGAACCTCCTCTCGGGTCCGCTTCGGTCGCGGTTTGGCGCATCATTCAAGCTTGATTACTACGAAGTTTCGGATATCGAAGCAATCCTCGCTCGCTCCGCGGAAATCATCGGAGTTTCAATCGGTCGTGACGGCATTGCGTCGCTCGCCCGCGCCTCGCGCTTTACCCCACGGGTGGCGAACCGACTTTTGAAACGGGTACGCGACTACGCCCAAGTCCACGGAGAAAAAATAGTGAGCGCAAAAACAGTGGCGGATACCCTGGGACTTCTCGAGATCGACACCTTGGGACTCGAACCTTACGACCGGCGGCTCATTGCAACAATCATCGAAAAATTCCACGGCGGCCCCGTTGGTCTTTCAACGCTCGCCGCAGCACTGAATGACGAAAAAGGAAGTATTGAGGATGTCCACGAACCATATCTTATGTCGATCGGTCTCGTGCTACGAACCCAGACAGGGCGGGTAGCGACAGAAGCGGCATACCGACACCTCGGGTTTCCGGTTCCGGAGTCAAAACTCCTCTAACGATCGGACGCATGCCGTCATCTGCTTTAGGGAATCAAAATAGTGTTGTGATGGAAACCCTCCCGGAAGCGGAGGCAGGAGTGCTCTCGGAAAATTCCGGAACGGCACCCGTAATTGTGTTTGGCATCTCTGTCGCAATTATCCTCGCCGCGCTCTCGGTATGGATGTTCTCTCATAAGAACATGAGTTGATATGAAATGGCACAAACTTTTAAATCTGCGTGCGACGCGCACATTCGCAATCAAGATAGGAAAACAAGTGTTGAATGCAGAGCAGCGAAGAACGCACGCAACCGTGGTTGCGCTCGAAGGTGAACTGGGGAGCGGGAAAACAGTTTTCACGAGCGCGCTTGCCTCGGTGTTTCACGTGAAACGCCGCATGCTAAGTCCGACGTTTCTTATCGCAAGAAGTTACTCAATCCCCCGTTTTCGGAAATCCGTTCCGTATCGTCGCCTCTTCCATATCGATCTTTATCGGATTAAATCCAAGCGAGAGCTCGGGGTGATCGGGTTCAATGAAATACTCAAAAATCCTGATCATCTTGTAGTCATCGAATGGGCAGATCGCGTCCCAGGAATGCTTCCGAAGGATACGTTACGGATACGTTTCCGGCACGGGAAGCGTGTGAGTGAACGCGCCGTTGCCGTAGGGAAACGTCGGTGGTAAGCTACACGGACCATGAAACTTTCCGTAAAAAAACTTCCCGCTTCCGAAGTGGAACTCACCATGGAGCTCGATGCCCCCGAGTTCGCGCCCCTTTGGGAAGAAGCGGAGCGCGAAGCAGCTCTGAACGTCCGCCTGAAAGGATTTCGGCCTGGCGGAGCACCGCTTGAACTCGCGCGAAAAGCAATGAACCCCGAGCACGTGCTTGAAGAAAGCGTGCGACATGCGGTGCGACGCGCGCTCGACGAAGCAATCGAAACGCACCAATTCACTGTCCTCGGTCAACCGAAGGTTGAGGTACTCGAGGCATCCCCACGCACTCCGGATGCAAAAGGAGGATTAAGGTGCAAAGTCATGTTTGCCGTGTTTCCGGAAGT
This sequence comes from Patescibacteria group bacterium, assembly GCA_038063175.1. Classification (GTDB taxonomy): domain Bacteria; phylum Patescibacteriota; class Minisyncoccia; order UBA6257; family 1-14-0-10-40-38; genus JBBTVP01. Next base: position 5,533 of record JBBTVP010000009.1, on the reverse strand, counting down.
GAAACTTCCCGACTATAAAGCGATCGCAAAGCGGGTCATTGAAAAGGAAAAGGTTGCGGTAAAAGTGACCGGGGAAGAAATTGAAAAAACCATTGAGTGGATTCGGAGCTCGCGCGCCAAGGTGACACTCGTGAACCGCCCCGCAGCGAAGGGCGATCTCGTGGAAGCCGACATAGAAAGCGTGGTTGGGGGCGCTCCTGTCGAGGGAGGGACACTGACAGGAGATCGGTTTATTTTAGGAGAGAGTCGTTTCGTGCCTGGATTCGACGAACATCTTTTCGGGGCAACACGCGGAAAAAAAGAAATGTTTACGCTCCGCGCCCCAGAAAATTACTGGAACGAACGGATTCGCGGTAAAGACGTTGATTTTACGGTCACCGTGAAAGGCGTGTTCGAGCGCGAGCTTCCAGCTCTCGACGATGAATTTGTAAAAGGGCTGGGACCGAATTTTCAGGGCATGGCCTCGCTCCGGGCAAACATTGAGCAGGGCATCATGATTGAGCGAACTGATCGGGAGCGGGAACGGCTCCGCGCGAAGATCCTCGAGCAAATCGTAAAAGAGACAAAAGCAGATCCTCCGACAATAATGCTCGAACGGACAGTCGATTCGTTTCTTCAGGAAACGAAAGAACTTGCGGGAGTGAAAAAAGAAGCAGTGAATGAAGAAAATCTTCGCAAGGAACTCGCCCCAAAAGCAAAAGAACGGCTTCTTGCGAATCTCGCGGTACATAAAATTTTAGAAGTTGAGGGACTCGAACCAACCGAGGCAGAAGTGAGGGCGGAAGCTGAAGCGCTTCGTCTTGACCCTGCCACGCACTACGACTATGCTTACGGAGTCATTCGGCACCGGAAACTGTTTGAATATCTTGAGAAGAGCGACAAGTAACAACCGACAAGCAATTAGATTTCCTTATTCCTTGTCACATTTAACTTTTAACTACGTTATGGACGAATACCAATATCTCATTCCCACGGTTATCGAAAAATCGCAGTACGGCGAGCGGGCGTATGATATTTACTCCCGCCTCTTGAAGGAGCGCATTATTTTTCTTGGAGGTCCTGTTACGGAAACGATGGCAAATCTCGTGATCGCCCAGCTCTTATTTCTTGAACACGAGGACCCAAAAAAGGACATTAAGGTCTACCTGAATACTCCGGGCGGTTCGGTGACCGCAGGACTCGCAATCTACGACACCATGCAGCATGTGAAACCAGATGTCTCAACGATCTGTGTAGGCATGGCGGCATCCATGGGCGCAGTGCTTCTCTCGGCAGGTACGAAAGGAAAGCGACTCGCACTCCCGAATTCAGAAATTCTCCTCCACCAGGTGATGGGTGGTGCCGAAGGTCAGGCGATAGAAGTTGAAATCACTGCGCGACACATCATCAAGATAAAAGACAAGCTGAATCAGATTCTCTCAAAACACACGGGTCAGCCAAACGCGAAGATTGAAAAAGACACTGATCGCGATTTCTACCTTACCGCAAATGAAGCAAAAGAGTACGGCTTGATCGACGAAGTCATTAAGAACAAGCGGTAGGATAAGCTGTGGATAAGTGCACAGCTATCCCCTCATGCTATACCAGAACTCTTCCTGTATTTCCTCCGAAGAGTGCGCTCCGGGCCGCTAGGCCAAGTCTTACCCTCTTCGGAGGAAATACAGGAGCTTATGTCTGTAATGTCGTGATGGAATAGGCGTGGATAAGCAAAAGAGGCAAGCGTTCGCTCGCCTCTTTTGCTTTCGTGGGATAAAATGAACGAATGGCGAAAATAAGCACTGATCCAAAGAAGATCGAAGAGATTTTAAGCCGTGGCGTCGCGGAGGTCATTGAAAAAGACCATCTTCGCTCGGCACTCCTCTCGGGCCGGAAGCTCCGGGTAAAACTTGGAATTGATCCGACGAGTCCGAACATTCACCTCGGGCGTACCGTAGTTCTTAGGAAACTTCGCGCCTTTCAGGATCTGGGGCACCAAATTATTTTTATTATAGGAGATTTCACGGGAATCATTGGGGATACATCAGATAAGGAATCAGAGCGTCCCATGCTTTCCGAGAAAGATATAAAGGTCAACATGAAAGACTATTTTAAGCAAGCATTCAAGATACTCAATCCAAAGAAAACAGAAACGTACCATAATTCAAAATGGCTCTCCAAAATAGGTTTTTTAGAATTGGCTCGCATCGCAAATCTTTTCGGTTTGCATGAGTTCGAGTCTCGAGAGGTCATAGCGAGACGCATGAAAGAAGGGAAAAGAGTTTCGTATCTTGAATTGATGTATCCCCTGTTCCAGGGATATGATTCGGTAAAAGTGAGGGCTGATGTAGAGCTAGGCGGCACCGATCAACGGTTTAATCTGTTAACAGGACGTCATATCCAACCCCTCTACAAACAGAGACCTCAAGATATTCTCATGACAGAACTCCTCGAGGGAACCGACGGTCGCAAAATGTCATCTTCATACGGAAACGTAATAAATATCACCGACGAGGCCAATGACATGTTCGGGAAAGTGATGGCGCTCGATGACAGACTGATGGAGCACTACTTTGTGCTGGGGACCAATCTCTCGACTGTGGATATCGCCGATGTACTACGGCAATCGCCAAAAGATGCGAAGATGCGACTGGCACGGGAAATAACTGCGCTTTACCACGGAACGAGAGAAGCGGAACAGGCAGAAGCTGAATTTTCGAATGTTTTTTCTCGCGGAGGGAAACCCGCGGACATTCCAGTAATTTCCCTCGGTGCTCCGTCTATGGCGCTCGTAGATCTTCTTATTGCCACAAAGCTTGCGCCATCAAAAAGCGAGGCGCGGCGTTTGATCGAGCAGGGAGCGGTGCGGGTGAATGATTTTGTGAAAAAAAATAATTACCTTGTAGATATTTATTCGGGAAAAGACACACTAATCCAAGTGGGACCGCGAAAGTTTGTAAAAATCTCACAATAAGAAAAACGTCTCCCGCACGCGGACTGCGGAAGACGTAACGCGTATCTGGGAGAAGGCGGATTAATCGAACATGACATTTGCCACCTGTCCGTCGACGAGACAAAAGATGGTGCGCTGCCCTCCCCGCTCGTATTGCCATTCGATCCCAAAAGATCCCTGAAGAATCTTATCGGGCCTCCCGTATGTCTCAAACACTTCGTTCGTACTCCAGAACTGGTGTTCTCGTGCGACCATGGATTCTTCCTTCGCATGCAGTGCGGCGAATACCGAATCACTCACGAGCACATCCGGGGCATCTCGGGTAATGCGAGGAGCGGGAGAGGACCGTGCGAGCGTGGCATGTAGTTCACCGAGTTCACCGACAATGCGGGAGAGATCGGAGACCGCGATTGCGAAGTCCTGGACGTCGTGTGCGGGTTTTGAGGGAGTTTCGGACGTCACGGTGCGTGGTGCGACAAGCTGAAGCTGAAGACCGCTAATCGCTCTCGTGAGCGCCTCTACCGCCTGCGCGAGCGTGTCATTTGTGGCGGGCACTGCCGGAGCAACTTCTCGCGGCGCATCCCGTTCGATGAACGGCGGGGTGGCGATGAGTATCCCTACGAGGAGTCCGCAGAGAAACAGCGAGACCCCAGCGAGCACCACCGTACTTTTCGAAGCCATGGAACATTCCTTTCTGTGTGATATGAGTTCCTTTGAGGGAAGGTCAGATGAGGCGAGCTAAGAAATATAGAAGCATCTCCAGGTGCCTTTCGTCAATCAGGATAAGTTTTCCGTTACGAAAGCAGAGTAAAAGTTTTGAGCGCCTTAGTAGAGGATATTCGAACTTTCTGTCTGGATCGAGAAAGCCAACAGCTCATCGTGAATATGTGACAGATCCTCGAACGAAGCCCAAGACAACATCGTATAATGTCTCTACTGTTCACCCGGCTTCACCTTGAACCACAATATCAGCGATATTGCCCCAGCGATTAGCAAATCAATAGAGATAAAGAAATAGGGCACAGAAGGGGGCACACATGGGGCACAGATTACACCGGGCACATCAGGCTGAGTCTGCGCATCGAGAGCTCTCAAGAAGGCGGGGACAACAAATCCTGCATGGATGTTTCCTGGACAGTCGCACATCCCAAAAGGTGAAGGAGAGGGAACGAACTTTAGTGCCGCGATGGTTCCTATGAGCGACAAGACGGCGATGATAAGAAGTAAGACCCGTGCAATAGCTACAACCCGCATGTCATTTATTTTAGCATTCTCACTTGTCTTGTGTACACAGTGAACTTTTGAGCGGGTAACGAGAATCTCACGCGTTTTCGAAAAATCCTCGGAGCTTCCTGCGGCCACTGCCACTCTTCCACCACAACTCTCGTTGTTTGGCTTCTTTGGCAGTTTTGAATTCTTCTGAAAGAAGAAGTTTAAATGGTTTCCGATATCGAGTTGAAATAACTCGTCCAGCATTGTGGAGTCCTAAACGTTGTTTTAATTCATGCGTACAGCCAACATACGTTTTCCCATCCTTTAAACTCTTAAGAATATAAACGAAATACATAACTGTGAGCGTGCGAATCCTCGCAAAGAGCGGGCGAAGCCTCGCAAAGCGGGCCGCCTCGCCTCGCAAAGCGGGCCGCCTCGCCTCGCAAAGCGGGCGAAGCCTCGCAAAGCGGGCCGCCTCGCCTCGGAAGGCGGGCGAGCCTCGCTCAAAGCTGATCATCTAAATTATATAAGGAAGCTTTGAGCGGGTAACGGGAATCGAACCCGTGTCATTAGCTTGGAAAGCTAAGGTAATTCCATTATACGATACCCGCCAACTAACAGTTAATCTTTTAAGGAAGTTGGCGAGGATCGCCTGCAGGCGGCCCGCATTTCCTAAGGAAAGATTGCTTTTCAGCTTACTTTTTTCTATAGTAATTTGCAATGAAACGGCGCCTCAAAATCCTGCTTACCGGCTCGGCAATCGGCCTCGGCACCTTCGCTGCCGCCTATATTCTCATTCCCCAGAGCTTTGTACCGCAGGAATTCTCTGCGGCTCGAATTGAGAGTGCGAAGCTCGCGGAGCGGATCGTGGCGAATGCCGAAGCATCGCTCGCAAATCTCCAGGCGATTGCGGAACATGATCGCCGTGGCAGGAAAGCCGAGGCGCTCACGCTCGTGGCTCAAGAATTCACACGGACGAAAGAAACTCAAGATGCGGCGGTGAAGCTCTCTTCCCGGCTCGAGGCGATGGCTCGGGGTATTGATGCGATTAAACCGGAAGCGGCGCGGCTCCTTGCAACTGAAGCGGTTTCTGCGGAAGTTGCACTTGTCTCGCGACTCATCTCCTACAACAGTCTTCTCCAGGAACTCTTCGGAGTGCTCCGTGAAAAATTTGAACGTCCAGGATTCTACACGAACGGCCGCGTGGAGGAACTCGTTGCAAAGGTGAACGAAGAAGCCCGTGCCATCAACGACTTCAACCGAAGATCAACCGAATCGTTAGCGGAATTCGATAAGCTTTTCTAATTCCTCGAATCTGCTAGAGTTTCGAGACGGAGCGTAGTATACCGGTAGTACGCCTGCTTTGGGAGCAGGTAGACCGGGTTCGATTCC
>JBBTVP010000008.1:0-15138 GCA_038063175.1 Patescibacteria group bacterium | reverse complement strand
CCAGCCAGAAAAACTTGAGCTTGCAACTGAAGCGACAAAAAAAGCGTTTCTAGAACGCCTTGTTCAGATTACCAAAGACAAGGAGGCGCATGGGGTTTACAAAAATGAGCAGAGCCGGCGCTATGAATTTGAAGATGGAAATTTCTCTTTTGCATATTTCTCCGATCCATCTCCCGATCGGGAGGTGCCTCTGAAGCCTGATGACGTAGTGGGAGAATTCAGCGTTCTTAAAACGGTAGGGACGGACGCTGTAGCGTACCAGGATTATGAAATGAAAAGGAACGGCGCCATGGAGCACTACATGTCGTTCGAAAAGGCGTCAAAACCAGGCGATTTTAAAGAATTTATTAAAGATATTCAAAACATCTAAAAGAGAAGGCAAAGAATCGAAGGATTGCGAGAAGGTTTGGCGCTACGTTGATGACTGAAAAAGAGTTGCGAGAAGTGATCGCGCTCATGGACGAAGTAATAAGCCGAGAAAAGAAAATAGGATAAGGGTACAGAACCAAAAAGGAAAACGGCTACTTCGGAAATTTCTTCTGCGTTTCGATCGCTTCTTTAATACATTCCCCTATTTTCATTCGAGAGACTTTCTTGCTTCAGTGGGGGTGAATAGTCGAGAGTTATCTATCGCGCAATCGTAGGAATGGTATTCCCTGTTGGGGCATATGACTAAATCGAGAAGCCAACGTAAGAGTAAGTGCAGACCATATGATTCCAAGAAGAATGAATGCCCATCTTTCGTAAAAGATGGGAGCAAAGAATATCCAAGCAACACTCACGACGACAAAGAGGAGTTCCGGCATAAAACGTGCATCTCGGAATTTTTTCGCTACCAAATATAGTATGAAAAAAAGTACGATAACATTTCCCAAAAATTGAATAAGGAAAATTGGAATCAATAAGAATGGCGATAACGATAAAATAAGGGGTGACGACATTAGCTCGCAGCCGTCAACACAAAAAAATTGGGGAAGGGGCAAGAATATCAATAATAAAAAAACAAACAGAAGAAGTCTCGGACTTAATAAGGTCATCGGAGTAGTATAGGTAGTCCCAGAAGTTTTGTTTTGTATCTTTCGTTCGAATCGTTCTCCAATAAAAAAAGTAATGACCGCCACGATACCGGCCAACATTACATAAATGAGGCTTCTAGCCCCTTTTGTAATTGCGAAATTTAGAGAAAAGTAAATAAAGTCATTAAATGATAGGAAAAGATAGGATATCCCGAAAACGATGGCACTTACGAGAAATTTCATTTTCTCCCAAAGAATAACATTTCCGAGCTACTTAGCAACCTCCCGCACCTTCTTCTCAATCTCATGGAGTAGTTTCTTGTCTCCCTTCAGCCGTTCCTTGACTGTTTCGATGCCAACACCGATTTTTTCTCCTTCGAATATGTACGAGGCACCGGTTTTCGTCATTACGCCGTACTTCAGCGCGGTATTCGCCACATCTGATTCGTAGGAGATTCCTTCACCAAAGGTGATGTCGAATTCGGCGAGCCTGAAGGGAGGCGCTACCTTGTTTTTCACTACCTTCGCTTTCACTCGGTTCCCCACTACATCCTCGCCTTTCTTAATCTGCGCGATGCGGCGGATGTCGATACGGACGGAAGCCGCGAAAGGGAGGGCGCGTCCTCCCGGCGTCGTCTCGGGGTTTCCGAACATAATACCGATCTTCATCCGAATCTGGTTAATGAAAATGATGAGGGTGTGGGTAGTATTCGCGATTGCGGTCAATTTCCGAAGCGCTTGTCCCATCATTCGCGCCTGGCGACCCATATGTTGTTCCCCCATTTCTCCTTCGAGTTCTGCTTTCGGGGTGAGCGCGGCAACGGAGTCAACCACAATAACTGAAATCATTCCGGAACGAACTAAGCTCTCTAAAATATTGAGCGCATCTTCGCCGTTATCCGGCTGGGAAATCAAAAGCTCGTTTATTTTTACTCCCAGTTTTTCCGCATACTCGGGATCGAGCGCGTGTTCGGCATCAATAAACGCGGCTTTGCCGCCTTGCTTCTGGGCTTGCGCGACGACGTTTAACGCAAGCGTGGTTTTCCCAGAACTCTCTGGCCCATAGATTTCAACGACCCGGCCGCGGGGGAGACCGCCTACGCCGAGCGCTAAGTCGAGCGAGAACGAACCGGTCGGGATGACTTCAACCGCCGTTTTTCTCGCCTCGCCGAGTTTCATGATCGAACCCTCTCCAAACTTGTCTTGCAAAGTCTCGAGTAATTTATCAATGCTTTGGTCGTCAGATTTCGCCTCACCTTCTTGGTTTTTTTTCGGTGCCATAGGGCGGTATTAAATAATTGTTGTTAATAATTGACAGTATAACATAGGACATCCAATAAACAACGGACAATGTCGGTCGTCTATTGTGTGTCGTCTATTGTTTCTTCTGCGCCTGGTTCATAGATAACCTGACGGACCACCTCGTTCTTCCTGCCAATTACTGGATTTTTCGTTGAAATGGTAATGATATTCAACCCTGGTTCGAGCCGGTAAGATGTTTCGAATTGTCCTTCACTGTCTGCGGATACTTCTTCACCGCCAACCGAGACAAGGTTGCCCGGTTCAATGACGCCGGAGACCATGACGATACTCGCGGTCGTGACCGATGTTTCGGGACTTGGGGTTGTGAGTTTGAGTTCAGGCCGACCGAGAAAACGGTTCGCGTTCACGAGGAGATATGCCACGGCGAGAATAGCGATGCCGATGCCAAACACGAGCTTGCGGTTCATGCGTTTCAGCGCAAAACGGTTCTCCGGCATGCGATCTTCCGCTCCGGAACTCTTCGAAGTCATTGTGGTGCGGTGCATTTCCCAGAGCGCGTTGCCGTCGAGTTCGAGTGCGGCACCGATGCGGATTAAATATCCTCGGGCGTACGGCGTCGCAGGAAGCTTATCCACTGCATCTTCAAGGAACGCCGTGATGTAGCGCTCAGCAATTCCCGTCTGCTGCCTAAGGCGCATGACGGTTATGCCCTTTGCCTGCATCGCATCCCGCAGAATATCCTTTAATGTTTTTTCCATAACGATCTAGACTGCCCCTTCATCCTCCTCGATAAGAATTGCTCGTGGCTTCGCTCCTTCACCTGGTCCGATAATACCCTTTGCCTCCATGATGTCCAGGAGTCGTGCAGCTCTTGCATAACCCACCTTCAGCCGGCGCTGAAGGAGTGAAGCGGATGCTTTCTTTGCGTCTCGTACCGCTTGCACCGCTTCTTCGTACAGTTCGTCATCTTCCTCATCCCCTCCATCGAGCGAGATTCCATTTCCAGGTCCCGTGAGGGTGTCCACGACTCCGGGAGACGAAGATGCTCCGGCAATCGTGACCACTTCATTATTCTCTTTGATAAAATCGGTGACTTTGTGAATTTCCTCTTCGGTGAGGTAGGCACCCTGGATGCGTTTCGGTTTTGAAAATTCAGAAGAAACAAAGAGGAGGTCGCCGCCGCCTAAGAGTTTTTCAGCACCCGCGGCATCGAGGATAGTCCGGGAGTCGATCTGGCTCGCGACCTGGAGTGCAATTCTCGTGGTGATGTTCGCTTTGATGAGACCGGTGATGACTTCAACCGACGGCCGCTGAGTCGAGACAATAAGGTGGATCCCCGTTGCCCGTGCCATCTGGGCGAGCCGGACGATCGAACCTTCGATTTCCTTGCCGTAGCTTGCCATAAGATCTGCCATTTCGTCAACGACTATCACGATGTAGGGCATCGGTTCGTTACTGCTCTTGTTGTAGTTTTTGATGTCTCGCACGCGGGCCTGAAGTAACATCTCATACCGGCGCTCCATTTCACCGATTGCCCAGCGGAATACGGCAACCGATTTTCTTCCCTCGGTGATCACGGGCGCGATGAGATGGGGGATGCCTTCGTAGATTGAAAGTTCGACACGTTTCGGGTCTATCAAAATGAGTTTCAGGGTCGCGGGACCGTTCTTGAAAAGAAGGGCGCTCAAGATACTGTGGATCGTGATTGATTTGCCGGATCCTGTTGCTCCGGCAACAAGGAGGTGCGGCATGCGCTCGATATCAGAAAAGATTGGCTCACCGGAAACATCGCGGCCAAGGGGAATCATGAGGGGACCACCATTTGAAAATTCCTGGTATCCCATGAGGTTGCCGAGCCGCACGATTGCTGCGGCTTTGTTCGGCACCTCAATTCCTACAAGAGATTTTCCCGGGATCGGTGCTTCAATGCGGATTGGATGAGCGGCGAGCGCGAGCGAAAGATCGGGACTTAATGCCGTAATTTTCATAAGCTTCACCCCTTCAGCGGGTTTCAGGGTGTACCGCGTCACCTTCGGGCCGATGTTGATTTCTCCCATATCCACGGCGATTCCGAAGCTCTCGAGTGTACGCTTGATAATATTCGCATTCGCACGGAGATCTCCCGATGTCGGTTTTTCAGTTGATGATTTAAGGAGTGAGAGGGGCGGGGCGACGTAGTCCTTTGCTTTCGCGATCGCGGTTTTGAGCGCTGGCGCGAGCGTTGCGGCTTCGGCGACCACTGGTTCGGCTTCGAGTTCCCGCTTCTGGCTCGAGGAAGGTACCTCAATTTCTTCCGGTGCTTCGGTGGTTTCTTCTTCTACTTCTACCTCGGCGACTGCAATAGGCGTTTCGGCGTCTTCTTCGTGAACATAGGTTTCGTTCTCTCGCTTCCGGAACCGGAGCGAAGCGTTTCCGGCAATGAGGAGAAGAGTCACGATGAGGGTGGTGGTAAGCACAATCGTCGCAGTTTTACCAAACGCTCCCTCGAGCGAACCGATCGCGGTTCCGATGAAGCCGCCGTTCCCGGGGAAAAGAACATCGATGAGTCCGAGACTCGTGAGTATCGTGCCCGCCGCAGCGCCAAGCGTGGTTCCCATGAAGCGCCGCTCCCTCGTGAAGAAGAAGAGAAGCGCGAGTATGAGAGAAACTCCGGGGAGGAGATAGTATCCAATACCGAAAAGCTTTGTGAATCCGTGGAATGTGAGCGTGCCCACGGGTCCCGCTTTGTCGATGCTCGCGAGAATAAGAAGGATGGCAAGACCAAGGAGAAGAACCGCCGCGACACTTTTTTTCGTTTCAGTTCCAATTTTAGAAACTGGGATGAATTTTACCTCGTCGGAATTCTTTGATTCACGTTTCCGCTTTGATTTCTTCATGGGTGAAAGTTGCCTGTCTCAATGCTGCTTATTATAGTAGAGAAGGCGACAAGCCACCAGGGAATTCAAAAGAGGAACTCTCCTGTTCCGCGACTCGGCGTATTCCTATATAATGAGCAGTAACCTATGCGATTCCATCCACATATTTTTAAGGCCTACGACGCGCGAGGGAAATATCCTTCCGAAATAAATGAAACGGTGGTTATCGCGATCGCGCGTGGACTCATGAAATTCTGGGGGGGCGGAAAAGTCATCGTGGGTCACGATGCGCGACTTTCCTCTCCCGAACTCTATCGGGCTATGGTCGGATCATTGAAGCGGAGCGGTGTGAAAGGAGAAGTGATTGCCGGAGGACTCATGACGAGTCCCATGCTCTATTTTCTTGTAAACCATCTGAAAGCGAAAGGAGGCATCATGATCACGGCATCCCATAATCCGAAAGAATGGAACGGGGTAAAAGCAGTCGGAAAAGGAGCGGCTCCGATAAGCGGTGAAGAGCTGAAAAGATTGGTGCTGTAGTTTTTAGAGAGCATGACTAAAATGATGAATGTGTGCGCTTCCCGGGGGTTCGCGGACCCCGCTTGGCGGGGGAGCGAGAGCGCTCCGCGAGCCACGCGGAGATAGCGTCCCAGGGAAGCACACACATTCCTATTTATATGTTGCATCAACACATAAACTACGCGAAAATCTACGCTGATTTCCTCGGTTCTACGCTTCAGATAAAACATCCAATTCGGGTGGTGTTCGATTGTTCGGATGGTACCGTGGGAACGGTGCTGAAAGAACTTGTGTCCAATCACCCGCTCCTCGTTTCAAGGGTGGTTATTGTAAAACCAAACGGCCGTTTCCCGGCGCATGGGCCAAACCCGCTTGTGGGGCGGGCCTTTGAAAACCTCGGACGCGAGGTACTCGAGTGGAAGGCGGATATAGGAGTGGTATTCGACGGGGACGGGGACAGGGTATTTTTTGTAGATGACGAGGGAAACCGATTGAGTCCCGATGCGGCAGCACTTCTTATGTCAAAAAATTTCAGGGGATCAACAATCGTAGACGTGCGAAGCGGGTTTATGCTTCGCGACGGGCTTCGCAAGGATCGAAAAAAAATCATCGACTGTCGCGTGGGGCATTTCTTTATCAAAAAACTCATGCGGAAAGAAAATGTTCCTTTCGGAGCCGAGATATCCGGGCACTACTACTTCAAAGATTTTTTCTACGCGGATTCTGGGCTCTTTGCGGTAATTTGTCTTATAAACCAACTGTCGCGGTTGAAAGCGAATGGCGAACGGCTCTCTGGATGGGTGAAGCATCTTCCTACGGTGTGGGCTTCCGGAGAACTCAATTTTGAAATCAGCGACAAGGAGGGAACGATGCGGACGATCGAAGAAGCGTTCAAGCGGCGGGCGCGTGTTACTTCGAAACTCGATGGAGTCCGTATGGAGTTTGGCATCGGGAAGCATGAGTGGTGGTTCAGCGTACGTCCCTCGAATACCGAAAATTTCCTCCGATTAAACCTCGAGGCACGGGATGAGGATATATTTAAAACGCACCTCAAGGAACTGAAAAGTCTTATTGGTGAGTAATAATTTTAAAACAGTGTCGCTGGAAGCTCTGCTTCGCGTAAATCGAGCTCGGTCTTCACGAGTTCACCGGTCATGCGGTCAGGAATTAAAAGATGACCCTGCCGCTTCACAAGTTCGTAGAGATTTTTCGTGATCTTCACGTCGTTTAAACAATACGCTTCAAGTTCTTTGAAATTTCCCTCGCGGTAGAGCCGGGGAGCATCGAGTCCATCGTGAGTTTTTTCAATTCCCAGATTTGCCTTTGCAAGGATATTCAAACTCACCCGGCCGCCACGTACAAGTTCAATTTCATCTAAGAGATCAAGCCGGGGAATTGCCGAGAGATTCAGAGAGAAGTGTTTCTTTAAAACTGGAATATCGAACCGGTTCACCGCAAAACCGATGATGAGACCTGCGCGTTTCAGGTACGGCTCGAACGCCGCGATGTCGTGTTCGTGGAACGCGAGGTAGCGATTTTCGTCGTAGGAGTAGGCGCCGATCAAAGATACATTCAGCTCCTCAAGGCGGTCCCTGCCGCCTACCTCCGCGAACGTGTTTGAAGTTTCGATATCTAAGACTAACTTGTCCATGGCACTCATTCACAATAAATAACAGACAAGAAACAAGAGTGCTATTGTAAATTGTTAATTGTTTTTTATTAATTTTCACACATGCCGGTCCGCGACTTTGCTCGCCGCGTAGCTCTCCGGCTTCGTCTTTGCCTCGAAGTTCTGTGCGCGTACCATGCCCACGAGCTCCTGGATCATCACGCGCGTCGCGCCGTTTTCTCCTACGTCTACGTGAATTTCAAAATCGTACGGCGGCATTTCGAATTTTTTCGCGGTGTCGAGGAGTTCTCGTGCAACGTCGAGAGACATAATCACTTCTTCCCATATCCGGTCGCGGAGCGTGTGGAATTTTCTGTCGAGCACGGTCCGACGCCAGAAATACCTGCCGCCGTTTCCTACCCGGTGGATCACGATCGCGGTTACAAAATCTGCGGAACCCGAAGCTTTTCGCTCGGAATCGGATCCGATGATGATTTTATATTTGCGCGTATCGTCGGCCTGCATGAACGCAATCATTTCCCGGACGATCTGTTCCGGGCTCATTTTGAGGCCAACTGATGTGTTGAATAGGCGATCCATAGCTTTACGAAAGCATACTAGAGCGCGCGGAAGCTTTCCGCAAGCTTAGCGAGGAATAGCGATCGTAAATGATGAGCCCTTGTTTTCCGAAGAGCGGAAAGAAATTTTTCCGTTGTGGCCTTCCACAATCGTCTTCGCGATGAAAAGTCCAAGGCCGGTGCCCACGTTCTTTTTCTGGATTGCATTTTTTGCGCGGAAGAATTGCTGAAAGATTGATGACTGATCCTCTACCGGAATGCCAATGCCCTGATCGGTGATGGTGAGGGTAAGCTCTTTGTTACTTCCGCCGATTTCGATTGCGATTTTCCCGCCGTCGTTCGAATATGCAACTGCATTATCAATGAGGTTCTCCATCGCTTTTGCCATAGTGAATTCGTTCATGGGTGCTACCGTGCTCGCACCAGTTTCTTTTATCTCAATCGCCAGTTTTTTTCCTTTTACAATTTCCGCAAGGTAGTCGAGACTCTTCTCGATGAGGTGTTTTATATCAACGGGTTTCACATTTGTCTTTTGGTACTCAAAGCCAATCTGGGAGAGGGTGACGAGGTCATTTACGATCGCGACGATATCTCGCTGGCTCTTTCCGATGACTCGCGTCGCTTCATCAATTTCTTCCCGTTTCACTGATTTTCCCTCGAGCGAGGCGAGCGCCCACTTAATGACCGAAAGGGGAGTATTGAACTGATGGGATACCGTCGTGATGAATTGGTCCTTGAGCTTAGAAAGTTCTTGCTCTTTGCGGAGACTTTCGGCGAGGAGGTCAGTGCGGAGGCGGAGTTCGCGTACCTCTTCGAGTCCTTTCAGGTTTTCTGCCATTTTATTGAGGTTCGCTCCAAGATCCTCAAGTTCATCGCCGGTTTTTATATTTACTCGGTAGTTGAAATTTCCTCCACCGATCACGCTCGTGCCCTGCCTAAGTGCCGCAATCGGTTCAATGAGTCGGAGCGCCACCCAGGTTGCGATCACGGCGATTACAATGAATGCGAGGAGTGCAAAAATGCCAATCTGAACAAGAATGGTCTGAATGAGTGCTTCGGTTTCAGTGAGTGGCCACTCCGCAACCGCAAGCCAGCCGAGGTCAGGGATACGGACTGCGGTTCCGGTCACTTGCTCGCCCGCGAGGTTCACATAGCTTCGGCCGCGCTGGGAACCTCTTAAATCTTCATCGGTTTCCTGGATGATTTTTTTTATCGGAAGGAGCTCTTTTCCCGCAGCACCAATAAACGTAGGATCGGGGTAGGAGAGGATTTTCCCGTTCTCGTCGGTGAGGTAGGCGTAACCCGTTTCACCGAGTCTCCGTTCGGAGACGATCGACTGGAGAGTTTCAAGAGACATTTTTCCGAGAAGCACGCCGATCGTCTTTCCGAGCCGGTTCGTAACCGGTGCGGCAACAGTGAAATGGGGAAATGGTTTTTCAAACACAATCGGTCCGGTGTAGCGTTCTCCGAGTCGCGCATCAAAAAATCCTGGATTTTCGCTCTGGTCACGCAGTTCGGGGCTTGGTACGAGATTTGCTCCTTCCCTCATCCACCGGCTTGTTTCTTCTCCGAAGCGGCAGAACGATCGTCCCTCGGGGCTCTCGGGGATCACGCACGCCAGAGAAACTTCAACAAGGGAGGAATTTCGATCGAGAATCTCCTGGAGGAAAAATCCCTGTTCGTTTGTGGCAATCGGCGCGAACTCATCGAAATTCACCGCGAAATCGAGAAGAAGCACTGTTTCCTGGAAAATTCTCGTAATATCAGTTGCAACCTGGGTCGCAACATTTTTTTCAATTTCCGCGACATCAATCCGATGAGTCAAATTCACGAGATAGATGGAAACAATCCCCATGAGGATCAAGGGGATAAGACCCGCAAAGAGAAAGGTACGGACGAATTTCCGGCGGAGGCGGCTTGGTCCAAGGAACGTGCGCCAGAACCAGTACCAGTAGGTGGTTTTCATTCCGTTAGAGATAGGTCGCCGCAGACGACCGTAAGTTAACTAGATTATTTTTTTGGTAACGCATGGCGAATAATCCTTGCATGACAGGCAGTTCACGTTAGATTATCTCTCACGGGATTCACTCTGGTATTATACTATGCTCATGAAAGCCATGCGAAGGATCTACCTCGACTATGCCGCAACTACCCCGCTTGATCCCGCGGTCAGAGCCGCAATGCACACGTACGATAAGATGAAATTTGGAAATCCGAGCTCGCTTCACCGATTCGGACAGGAAGCATCGGCCGCCATTTTTACCGCACGCCGTCTGATGGCAGGAGCAATCGGAGCGGATGCGGCAGAAATAGTTTTTACGGCATCCGCAACCGAAGCGAATAATCTCGCAATCCAAGGAGCGGTTGCTGCGGCGCATATAAAGAAGCCGAAGATATTAGTGCTCGTAACCGACCACGAATCGGTGCTTGAACCGGCCCGCCGCCTTGCACGCGATGGAGGAGAGGTTGTATTTCTGCCGGTATCGAGCGAAGGCATGGTGGATCCCCGCGTAGTCCATCCTCATATTGACGATCACACCGTGGTTGTTTCGGTGGGATATGCAAACAGCGAAACCGGCGCAGTGCAGCCGGTTCGCCACATCGGAGAAGCGGTGCGAGCGGCGCGCGAAGCGCATAAATCCCCCTACCCTCTTTTCCACGTGGATGCGGCACAAGCGTTACCTTGGCTCGGCTGCATGGTTAATATTTTTAGCGCAGATCTCATGACCTTTTCGAGTCATAAGATATTCGGTCCAAAGGGAGCAGCGGCGCTCTATGTGAGGAACGGGACAAATATAGAACCCATGATTATCGGAGGATCCCAGGAGGGCGGGCTACGGGCGGGAACCGAAAACGGGGAGGCGATCGTGGGATTCGGTAAGGCGATTGAAATTCTGGGGAAGCGTGCAAAAAGTGATGGTAACCGCATTTCAAAACTCCGGGATCAATTCGTAAAGGAAATAAAATCATTCTGGCGAGGTGCAGACTTGAATGGTCCGCCGTCTGGAAGCAATCGTCTTCCAGGGAATGCAAACCTCCATCTTCCCGGTATATCTTCCTCTGAACTTTTGGTGCGGCTTGATCTTCAAGGTATTGCGGCGTCTGCCGGATCTGCGTGTGCGGCAAGAACCCCAGCGCCGTCCCATGTGCTCCGCGGGATGGGCCTCGATGTCGCGTGGACAAAAGAGAGTGTTCGATTCACTCTCGGGAGGCAAACCACCGCGGGAGAGATAAAGACGACCATTCGCGTATTAAAGAACATCTACGAAAAACTATGAAACGAACAAATTTTTTCTTTGTCAGTGTGGTTGCGGTTTCGGTAGGGGTTGGAATACTTGTGTCGAGCATTGGAGCGGAAGCAGGACTTTTTGATTCAGTGCGTAATTTCTTTTCGCCGGATTCTCCTGTACCTACTCGTACGGATGCGCCGCTCTATGTTCCCGCAGCCGACTACGAGGCAGCAATTATTGCCGCGGTAGAACGGGCTTCACCCGCGGTAGTTTCCGTGATTGTGACAAAAAATCTTCCGGTGCTCGAGCGGTGCCGGGTAAGCCCCTTTGGTAATCTACCGCCAGAATTTTCCGATTTCTTTGGACCGTTTGATTTCGAAGAGCCATGTGATACGGGACGTAAGGAACGTCAGGAAATCGGGGGTGGTTCAGGATTTATTGTTTCTCAAGATGGATTCATCGTGACAAATCGGCACGTGGTTGCAGATGAAGACGCCGATTACACGGTACTCACGAACGACGGAAAAAAGCACGAGGCACGCGTGGTGGCCCGAGATCCAATCCAGGATCTCGCGATTGTGAAGATTGAGTCGAGCCGGAAAGATTTCCCAACGGTGGCGCTTGCAGGTTCGGATGTGGTGAAGCTTGGGCAGAGTGCGATTGCAATCGGAAACGCACTTGGTGAATTCCGGAACACGGTTTCCGTAGGCATTGTCTCCGGCCTCTCGCGTGCGATTACCGCGTCCGGCAGCGGATCAGTGGAGCGGCTCGAAGGACTCATTCAGACCGATGCCGCGATCAACCCGGGAAATTCCGGGGGACCGCTTTTGAATCTCCGCGGGGAAGTCATCGGCGTGAACACGGCGGTTGCGGAAGGTGCCGAGAATATCGGGTTCGCGATTCCGGTGAAAAACGTCATCCGCGACGTCGAATCAGTCCGGTCAACCGGAAAAATAAGTCTCCCATTCCTTGGGGTGCGTTACATACTCATCACTGCTGAACTTGCGGACCGGGAAAAACTTTCAGTGGAAGCAGGTGCCATCGTCCGTGGAAACGCGGAAGGCCCCGGGGTGATTCAGAATTCTCCTGCGGAAAAGGCAGGGGTTCTTGCGGAAGACATCATCGTAGAGCTTGGCGGAGAGAAAATTTCTCCCGAACGATCGCTCGCATCCATTATTGCCGGACGCCGGGTAGGAGAAACGGTTCCTGTGAAGGTGCTGCGGAAAGGGAAAGAACTCACACGCGAAGTTACTCTCGCAGAACGGAAGTGATCACTAATTGCGGAGAAAATTTGTTATAGTAAGTAGGAAGGAGAAGAAAGAAAGCTTCGGAGAATGCCCGAGCGCGCTTTAGCACTCTTGACCATAGATTGCTAATCACGATATTATCGAAATATGAGAAATTTTCACAAGTTCACTATCAAGGCACAAGAAGCGCTCCAAAATGCCCAGGACCTTGCAGCCCAGCGGAACCATGGGGAATTCCGTGCGCTCCACCTGCTCTCGGCCCTCCTTGTTGATGAGCAATCGCTCGTGCGACCGCTCCTTTTGAAAGCAGGGGTAAACCTCGAAAATCTTGACCAGTCACTCGAAGAAGAACTGAAAAAGCTCCCAAAGATTTTCTCTGCTTCGACCGTCGGTCAGCTTTATCTTTCCCAGGAAGTCATGCAGGTCTTGGATCGGGCAGGGAAAATAGCACTCTCCCAGAAGGATGAATTTATCTCCTGCGAGCATCTTCTCCTCTCTATCCTCGAAATTGCTTCAGCAGCGCAGTCGCTCCTCGAGAAATTCGGCCTCCGGCGCGAGGGTGCGTTCCGGATCTTGGCACAACTCCGAGGTTCAACCCGGGTTACCGACGAAACACCCGAGAGCAAATTTCAGGTATTGGAAAAATACGCGATTAATCTGACTGACCGGGCGCGCGATGGGAAGCTTGATCCCGTGATCGGACGAGAAGAAGAACTCCGGCGCGTGATCCAGGTACTCTCCCGGCGCACAAAAAATAATCCGGTGTTAATCGGAGAACCGGGAGTGGGGAAAACCGCAATCGTTGAAGGACTTGCCCAGCGCATTGTCTCGGGTGATGTTCCGGAAACCCTGAAAGGCAAGGAAATCATTATGTTGGACCTTGGGAGCTTAATCGCCGGGACAAAATTCCGCGGTGAGTTCGAAGATCGCTTAAAAGCGTTCATCCGGGAAATCCAGAATGCGGCGGGTCGCCTCATCCTTTTTATAGACGAGATCCATATGATTGTGGGAGCGGGCGCTGCGGAAGGAGCCGTGGACGCTTCTAATCTTTTAAAGCCACCGCTTGCGAGAGGGGAACTTCATGCGATTGGGGCTACGACTACCCGAGAGTACCAGCGACACATCGAAAAAGACCCCGCGCTCGAGCGGCGATTCCAGCCGATTTTTGTTGAAGAACCTTCAGTAGAAGACGCGATCGCAATTCTTCGGGGGCTTAAGGAAAAATATGAAAGTCACCATGGTCTCCGCATTTCAGACGAGGCACTTATTGCCGCAGTGAACCTCTCCGCGCGCTACATTACCGACCGGTTTCTTCCCGACAAAGCGGTGGATTTGATCGATGAAGCCGCGGCAGTACGCCGCCTGGAGTCCGAAAGTACGCCTGCGGAAATTGACCGGGCGCGGAGGGATATTACCCGCCTCGAAATTGAACGTTCGGCGCTCACGAAGGACGGTGCCGAGGAAAAAAAGGAGCGTCTGAAGGAAATTGATCGGGAACTCGGGGATCTGAAAGGCAAGAACGATGAACTTTCAGCGAACTGGCACATCGAAAAGATGGCATTTGAGAATCTCCACAATCTCCGGCGCCGCATCGAAAACCTCCGGCGCGAGGCAGAAGTCGCAGAACGGGGGGGAGATTTAGGAAAAATCGCTCAAATTCTCTACGGAGAATTGCCGCAGGCAGAAAAGGAGTATCAATCCTTCGAAAAGAAGCATTTTTCCGGAAAGAAATCTCGGAAGCCCGGCAAAGCCGGGTCTGGTTCTGCGGGAAAGAGTTCTGCGTCCGGTCACGCCTTCATAAAAGAGCTGGTAGATGAGGAAGACATTGCGGCGGTGGTGTCGCGGTGGACAGCGATTCCCGTGACGAGAATGCTCGAATCGGAAAGCGAGAAGCTCTCGCGCATCGAATCCGTCCTCGAAGGTCGGGTGGTAGGACAACCCGAGGCAATTGGGGCAGTGGCGAGCGCGTTACGGAGAGCTCGCGCAGGGCTTTCAGACGAACATCGGCCATCAGGATCGTTCCTGTTCCTCGGGCCTACCGGAGTAGGTAAAACCGAGCTCGCAAGAGCGCTCGCGGAGTTTATGTTCAACGACGAAAAAGCAATGGTTCGGATCGATATGTCGGAATACATGGAGAAACACTCGGTCTCCCGTCTCATTGGCTCACCGCCTGGCTACGTTGGTTTTGAGGAAGGGGGACAGCTCACTGAAGCGATCCGTCACCGGCCGTACAGTTTAATCCTTTTCGATGAACTCGAGAAAGCGCACCCGGAAGTCATGAATATTCTCCTCCAGATTTTCGACAACGGACGGCTCACCGATGCAAAGGGAAAGACGGTGAATTTCAAGAACTGCATTATCATCATGACGTCGAATGTGGGGAGTCACTACTTCAAAGAAATGTCCCAGATAGGATTTTCTTCGGAGGGAAAAGATGCCACATCTCCGACGGAGCAGACATTCCGCGAAAAAGTGCAGGAGTCACTTCGGCAATCATTCAAACCAGAATTTCTGAATCGCATTGACGAAGTCATCATCTTCAATGTGCTCCGGCGCTCTGCGATTGAGAAGATCGTAGATCTCCAAATCGAGCTTCTGAAAGAACGGCTCGTCGAGCGTGGGATGAAGGTCACGATTGACGCCGCGGCAAAGAAGTATATCGTTGAAAACGGGTTCGATCCGGATTTCGGGGCGCGTCCCATCAAGCGGCTCATACAAAAAGCGATCCTGGATCAGCTCGCAGACAAAATTATTCGCGGACAGATCAAAGATGGCGACAAGGTTAAGATTACGTTTTCAGGGTCAGCGCTCAGCGTTACTG
>JBBTVP010000007.1:0-46155 GCA_038063175.1 Patescibacteria group bacterium | reverse complement strand
TGGCAGCTCTGGTGAACTTGAGCTTAAATTGAAAGTTGATAATGCATTGCAGGATGGCGACAATCTTGTGATCGGTGCGGTAACCGATTGGCGAGACGCTTCAAACCGAACACAGTCAACAAGCGCCTATCTCACGCTTACCGTGAACGCTTCTGGCTTCCTTGCAGCCCTCTTCGGTCTTGATATCCCGCTTGGTTGGATCCTCCTTATCGTCATTATCGCGCTTATTGCCTTCTTCGCGGCGCGTCGTCTTGGAGGAAGTGCGGAAGCACATGCTCTATCTTCAGGTTTTTCGTTTAAGCGTGCGACGACCGCGGGACACTAAAAATCAGTTTACTTGATGTTGGAGTCCATACCGAGATATTATGATCGGTATGGACTCTATTCGTCTTCCTTCGTTCCTGCTCCGTACCGGCATCGCGCTCACGCTTCTCTATGCGGCGACCGCATCTTTTCTCGACCCTAATTCCTGGATTGGCTATCTTCCTGCGTGGATGCGTTCAATTATTCCGGCAGAACCATTGCTTATCGCATTTTCGCTTTTTGAAATCGCACTCGGGTTATGGCTTATTTCCGGAAAGCACGCCCGCTACGCAGGAGCGCTCGCCGCACTTACGATGTTTGGAATTACCATCACCAATATCACGAACCTCGATATCGTGTTTAGAGATATTGGGCTTCTCGCTGCCGCGCTCGCAATCGTAGCACTTCACCGAAAGGAATCTCCGAATCCGTAACGTGCCATTTACCGCGACATTTATTGTTCTTTCGGCTCTCGGCATTGCAAATGCCGCATATCTTGCGTTTAAGCATCGGGAAGGAAAGCCGCTCGTTTGCCCACTCGATCACGACTGTAACGCGGTAGTTGAAAGCCGCTGGAATAAAATTCTCGGAATCCGGAACGAATACCTCGGTGTCCTTTTTTATGCCGGATTATTTATTGCGGCGCTTGTGACCATTTTCGTCCCCGAGACAAGCAGCACCATAAACCGTTCCTTTATATACGCAACCGGTACCGGGGCTCTTTATTCTGCATTTCTTACTCTTATTCAGATGATTGCAATCAAGGATTACTGTTTCTACTGCCTCCTTTCGGCTCTCACCGCACTTCTTCTCTTTATAAATAGTTTTTTCCTTTTGTGACCATTCGGACCCGGAAAGTAAAAAGTGGCGATGTACGGCGACTTACCAATATGGAAGCGCGCCAGCTCGCTCGCGATATTCATCCCGGATGGAACATTAAATCAAAAGCGCTTCACCGTACTTTTTTGTTTCCCAACTTTCGAAACGCGATGCAATTTGCAAACAAAATCGCGGTAATTGCCGATCGGGAGAACCATCATCCAAATCTCCTTATCTCCTATGGAAAGGTTATTGTCGAACTCTCGACACACAGTGTAAGCGGACTTTCGGAAAAAGATTTTTCACTCGCACAACATATCGAACAAATAAAGTGACGGGCGGTGCGCGTTTCGCACACCGCCCGATTAGCGAAAGGCCAGCCGCTTCGGCTAGCCCACCCTTCCACCGGGGGAATGCGGGATTCGCCGATAGCTGATCGCAAACACGATCACCTCGACAACCCAGATTCCCACGAGTGCCAGACCTACGACTCCGAGGAACTCCCACATGGTTAGTACCTTTCCTCAAAAGGGTTACCAATATGCTACCATCATAAAATCGTTATGAAAAGTGAATATCGTTATTGATTGCTTCCTATGGCAGAAATTATTTCATTTATTGCAGCCGTATTGCTCTTCCTCGTAGGGGTTCTTGGAATATTCCTTCCTCTTCTCCCGGGAGTTCCCGTCGCATGGATTGGTTTTTTTATCTATGCCGCAGTAACCGATTTCACCACCATACCACTCTGGATTGTTTTTCTATTCCTCGGAGCTACAATCCTCACCGTTGTTTTTGACTTTGTTGCTCCTGTGATCGGCGCGCGCAGGTGGAATGCCTCCCGTTATGGAGTCATCGGTGCGAGTATCGGTCTTCTTTTGGGAATTTTCTTTGCGGGCCCTTTTGGTATTGTCATAGGTCCAATCGCCGGAGCATTCCTTGGCGAAATTATCGCAGGGAGAACTGCCGAAGAAGCAACGCGGGGAGCGGTCGGAACTTTCATTGGCTTCCTCGCGGGGACTATTTTAAAGCTTGGGGTTATTGCCGGAATGGCTGGATTTCTCATCGCCTCGCTCTTCTAGAAATGAAGAACCCCCGCCTCAATGGATGAGGCTGGGGTTCGAGAACAGTGTGCCCTGGATCGGGCGTGGTTTGTGCGGCACCGTGGAAGTCGGTGGAGAACTCCTCGGCGTGCGATCTGGGGTTCTCTCGGCAACGCAGCAGATTTTCGTCCGCTCCGGAAGCTGGAACATTTTCCGAAACTTCTTTGCGGCAATATGCTCCGCCTGCCATCGCGAGAATGCTTCGATTGCCCCTGCACCAAAAAACTTGTGGCGAGAGATCAGTCTGTCTTCCACGAGATACTCGCACAAAACCGCGTAAGCGTTCCGCAGTTCGGGATGCCGGAACGGGTTTTTTTGTCGAGCCATGTGTCTCCTTTCGTTCGGATGAGACTCGAGACTGTTTTTATTATACCACGTATACTTAAATAAGCAAGCCCCCGCTTCTCTTGACTTTTTGATACATTTCGAGGATATTTGTGTATTATGGTCAACCATTTTTTGAGGTTGCGCCGGGGGCGATCGGTCATATCTTCCCTCTCCGCATTCCTCACGATTATTTCTATTGTTACGTCGTTTTCCGGGCCAATTCCCGCTCACGCATTTTCAGATGCCGATGCGGCGGTTTCTTCAACGGATTCCTCGTCAGTTGCACCCCTTAGTGAAGTAGACGTTGTTCCGGTTTCCGGATCACCATCGCCTGGCGGCGGGTCAGGTGGCTACTTCACGCCTATTGAACCAACTGTTTTTGTTCCACCCCCAGTCCCGGCTGGGAAAATCTCGGGAATGGTATTCGAGGATATAGACGGCAATCATCAGTTTACTCCCGGCGAACCCGGGCTTCCCGACTGGACCGTTGAACTCTACCTGTTCAATCCTAATGCGGACGTAGCCCCTATTGGAACGGCAATGACCGACGCTACTGGAAATTATGCTTTCGCTAATCTCCCCGTCGGTATCTACATTGTTCGCGAGATTGGCAAACCGCCTCGTTGGATTCAGACATTTCCGAGCGGACCGCTTTCTGCTGATCCATGGGGTACTACCGTGCCTCCAGATGTCGTACCGTTTCCCTATGCGCCAATTGATCCAATACCAGTTTCTTCTATCCCCGCGATTGGCACAATTGAACCAATCCCACATAATGCCTCATCCGACGCGCTTACGATCCCGGCTACCGGAACAAGTCCAATCGGGCGTGATACCTACAAGGTGACTCTTGGATTGAATCAGATAATAGCGAATCTGAATTTTGGGAACTTTGCGTATGCGATGGTATCCGGATTTTCATGGCACGACTTGAATGCTGATGGTATCTGGCAGCCAAGTGGAGTTTATCCCGAACCTGCGCTGCCGGGTTGGTCAGTTACCGCAACCGGCGGCACTACTAAGAATGTGGCGACTGCTCCGAATGGAGAATATCAATTTATTTTTGCTCCGGATGAACTCGGTTCGTGGTTTATCCAGGAACATCTTCCCTCTGATTGGCGCCATACGTTTCCGCTAAATCCAGCTACCTATACGGCCGATATCCAGACAAGCGGCCAAGGCGAAACTAATAAAAATTTCGGCATCGTTCACTTTTACGATATTGTCGGAATTAAATTTGTTCCGCTCTCCGGTGATCCTGCGATGACGCACGAGACATTCGCGCTTGATACTTCGTCGACACTGATCACCTCGAACGGAGGACAAACCCTTGTTACGGTTTCTGCCGGAACCCAATTCACAAGAAGCGATGCGCAGCCAATCAATGTGAACGCATTTAGCGCGGACAGTGTTGCCCTTTCTTCACTTAGTGGTTTTCCGGGAAGTGTTACCCCTCGTGCCGCAATTCAGTGGGGGCTTCCTGGAGTCGAAACCGTGATGAGCGCGCCTGTCCAATTTTCTCTTTTCGTCGGTTCTGGATTCGACGGGGTAACACTCGGAATTCTTCGTTCAACGACCGGAACCGGTGGATGGACAAGTGACGGGATTGGTTCACCTTCAGCTTGTGTCGTAGCGCTTGGCGTATGCACATTCACCGCAACAAAGGCATCTAATTTTGCGGCTGTTGAAACTGTTCAAAATCCTCCCCCTCCCCCGCCTCCTTCCGGCGGCAACAGTGGTGGCGGAGGAACAGGCAATGGAAGTATCACTACTCCGATTCCGCCACCGCCACCCGGCGGATCTGGTACGATCCCGCCTCCCCAGCAGCCAAATAATCCTGGACTTGCACTTGTAAGTTTTCAGAGTCCGGTGAGCCAAGCGCCACAAACCCTTCGTGAAATCGATCTGCTCGAGGGAATCAATGCTGACACTGAACTGGATCTCGAAGCCGCCCTTGAAGAAACCGAAACTGCGACTGAAACCGAGAGTGAAACAGGATCAGACAACGGTGGCTTCCTCTCTGCCACTCTGAACCTCCTCACCTTGGGAACCGGAAATGTTTTAGTCGGATGGATCGTTGCACTTGCGATTCTCGGCGCAATCTACTTCATTTTCCGACGGCGCAGAGATAAGGAAGCTACAGGACGCAGTGGAAAATAGTTTTATGGGCAAAACTGCAAAAACCCTTTGATTATCAGAGGGTTTTTGGTCAAAAAGTGTGCATATTGCATTTCTAATGAAACTATGGTATGATGCCAATGTAGGTTCTCAATTGGTGGTCTCCTTATCTCGTAAAATTTAGATAAGTCAGGATAGCTTTAGGTTTTGAATCCCGAAGCGTAAGCCAGGTGAGTGGTCGCCCTACAAACGATTACTAACTGAATATTACGTACTGATGGCAAAGAGATTGTACGTTGGCGGTCTGCCCTACAGCACCACCGAGGATGCACTTCGCGAAGCGTTCTCGAAGGCTGGAGCGGTAGCAAACGCCACCATCATCACCGACCGGATGTCGGGCCGCTCGAAGGGTTTTGGATTCATCGAGATGGCAAACGACTCCGAAGCCGACAAGGCCATTGAAATGTGGAATGGCAAAGAGTTCGGAGGCAGAATGCTTACGGTGAATGAGGCAAGGCCAATGGAAGCGCGCGCACCGCGCTCCGAAGGTTTTGGCGGTCGGGACAGATACTAAGTCCCCCCAACCCCCTCCTTTCATAACGAAAGGAGGGGGTTGTCTGTTCGAAGCGGGGTTTTTGTTAGTGCTATTGACAGATACAAGATTTAATGTGTATAATTTCCTTGTTAATTCCCTTCCGGGGGATTACCATAAAGGAATGGTCGATGCGGCAAGAAATGCCAAGACAATAATCTAAAAGCTATACATGAATACAAAAAAAGCATTGTGGGGAGGATTGCTGGTAATTGCGATTCTTCTCGTTGGCGTAAGTCTCATGAATAATGACAAGGATACCGATGGAGAAGCTATGAATCAAAATGGCGAAGATGGGACCGCATCCGCGATCACCACACTTTCTGGTTTGAAGTATGTGGTTCGTGCGAGCGGCACTGGTGAAGCTGCAAAGTCGGGAGATACGGTTGCAGTTCACTACACCGGTACGCTCACTGATGGAACAAAGTTTGACAGCTCCGTTGATCGAGGCGAGCCGATTGAATTCACTCTCGGTGCCGGCCAGGTAATCCCGGGTTGGGAAGAAGGGATCCTTGGAATGAAGGTTGGGGAAAAGCGAACGCTCACTATTCCTCCCACGCTCGCCTATGGCGAAGCAGGAGCAGGAGGTGGAGTGATTCCCTCAAATGCAACTCTCGTCTTTGAGGTTGAACTCGTAGGAATTCGTTAAGATTCTCTCGGTTCACAAAAGAACCCCTCCATTTGGCGGGGTTCTTTTGTTATGATGTGAGTATGATTTCATTTGATGATTTTGCGAAAGTAGAGCTTTGTATTGCAAAAATTACCGTGGCAGAGCGCGTAGAAAATTCCGAAAAACTTCTCAAACTCCAAGTCACCCTCGGCACCGAAGTGCGGCAGATTATTGCCGGTATCGGGAAAGCGTATGCGCCCGAGACACTCGTAAACCGTGAAATCGTTATCGTTGCAAATCTCGAGCCACGAAAACTTATGGGTTTTGAAAGCCAGGGAATGCTCCTTGCCGCTTCAGATGGATCCCCCGTCATCCTCGTTCCGGAGCGTGAAGTTCCACCAGGCGCAAAAATTCAGTGACTCGCATTCACGATTTTAAAAAAACTGTCTGGAACTATTACCGCACCCATCGGAGGGATTTTCCATGGCGCAATACGAAAAATCCTTATCGTATCCTTGTATCCGAAATAATGCTTCAGCAAACCCAGGTATCGCGTGTCCACGATTTTTATAAAAATTTTTTGACTTCCTTTCCAACCATTTCTGTGCTTGCGCAGGCGCCAATCGCTCATGTGCTTCGTTCGTGGCAGGGTCTTGGGTATAACCGCAGAGCAATCATGCTCAAGCGTTCGGCCGAAATAATAATGCGTGATTTTTCTGGCACTATTCCTCGGTTTCGCGAAAAACTCGAATCGCTCCCCGGAATCGGCCCTGCAACAGCCGGTGCTATACTCGCCTACTCCTTTGGCATCGGAGTGCCTTTTATAGAAACAAATATTCGCCGCACATTCATCCATGCGTTTTTTAAAGGTCAGCGGCTTGTTTCGGACACAGTGATACTTTCGCTTGTCGAAAAAACGCTCCGCGGAGAAAACCCACGGGATTGGTACTATGCACTCATGGACTATGGTTCTTTTCTTGGAAAAACTGTTCCGAATCCCAATCGTCGCAGTAAGTCATATCACCTCCAGGCATCGTTCAAGGGATCGAAACGTGAACTTCGCGGTAAATTACTGCGCGTGTTGCTCTCTCACCAGTCTCTCCCTATTTCGAAACTTGCGAATCTGCTTGATATTGAACATAAAGCGCTTACGCACATTACTGCCGAGCTTGTGAATGAGGGGTTTCTGCGGCGCCACGGGAGATACTTTGTGATTTCCGGGTAATTCACACGCTTCATCACATCGCCTCATACACTGTGTTAGTATTGAATAAACTGTTTTCAGATCGAACCATTACTCACTCAATTATGCACTCATGAAAAAAACCAGCACACTTATTTTCGTTTTCGCAGTTGGCGCTCTGTTAGTGGCAGGTCCTGTTTTCGCGCAGACCGCAACTCCAAATATTTCTGATCTTTTGAAGCAAATTGCCGAATTGCAAGAAAAAATTAATATACTAAAAGCACAACAAGCCACGGTCGTAAAAGACCTGGTAACCACCTTAAAAGAAGGTGATCGGGGTCCGGCGGTTGAAGAACTCCAGGCAATTCTAAGGGCAGAGGGAGTATTCAACTTTCCCCGGATTACTGGCGTCTTCGGACCGATCACCCGTGAAGCGGTGAAATCCTTTCAGCTGAAGCATGGTATATCACCGGTTGGAAATGCCGGACCGCAGACCATGGCGAAGATCAAAGAAAAATATGCGGTGAACGCGAGCGAAACCCCTGTCGTTGCAATTGAACCGGATGAGACTGGCGGTAAAAAAGCATGCCTTCCGCCCGGACATTTGATCTCCCCGGGTCAGGCGAAAAAGGGTCTTCCAAACCTTCCTCCATGCAAGTCGCCTCTTCCCCCTGGTATCCTCAAATTATTAGGGCAGGGTGGTCCGCATGGCACGTCGAGCACCTCAACTCCGCCGACTCCCCCTCCTCCGCCGGACACGACACCGCCCGTCATCTCTGGCCTCACTGCGACGAGCACAACCGCGAGCACTACAAACATAATCTGGAGCACAAATGAGTCTGCTACAAGTAAAGTTTGGTACTCTATCACAAGCGGATTCTCTACCACTACCGCCGCAATGGTAAGTGATGGAACCCTTGTCGTAAGCCACAACCTCCCGATCATCGGCCTCACCGCGAGTACTACTTATTACTACCGC
The DNA here is from genome assembly GCA_038063175.1 of Patescibacteria group bacterium. Classification (GTDB taxonomy): domain Bacteria; phylum Patescibacteriota; class Minisyncoccia; order UBA6257; family 1-14-0-10-40-38; genus JBBTVP01. The sequence continues at coordinate 38,124 of JBBTVP010000007.1, read as the reverse complement.
GCATATTCAGCAGATGCTGCAGGTAATCCGACCACGAGCGCCGAGCAGCAGCTTATTACTCTGCCGTAAGTCAGGTTAAGTGATTCCGAGAAAATACCCCATACCAAGGGGTATTTTCTTTGTGATAATATAGAATCTGGTTTTCTTTCGAAGATATGAAGCGAATAACGACAATCACCTCAATTCTTGCCATCATCCTCGTGGGAGGCCTGTTTGGCTATCGCTACCTCCCCGGATTATGGCCTGCGATCGGACCCGCACCTGATGGTATTGGAGATGGAAATACCACTAGTATTCCCCTTTCCATTCCTCCTGGTTTTTCGATTGAGATATTTGCAGACAACGTACCAGGAGCACGGGTGATAGCGTTTGATGTTTCAAGTATGTGGGTGAGTCAAACTTCCGAAGGAACGATAACCGAGATTTATATTGAAAACGGTGAATTCAACGGCAAAGGATTAGTTTTAAAAAACCTCAATAAACCGCATGGGATCGCGGTTGATTGGGAAAACGATGTTCGCTACATCGCCGAAGAACATCGGATTGCAAGAATTACACAGTTGCCGACGTTTCATGCCCCGGAGGGTATACTTGAACCAATTGCGGATCTTCCCTCTGGAAACGGTCACTACACGCGAACCATCAAATTTGGTCCGGATAATCGTCTCTATGTTTCGGTTGGCTCATCATGCAATGTGTGTCTCGAATCCGACGACCGTCGCGCAAAGATTTTCACCGTAGATACCGCTAAGAAAACAATGACGGAATTCGCTCGCGGTCTTCGCAATACCGTTTTTTTTACGTGGCATCCGAAAACCGGACAAATGTGGGGTACCGATATGGGTCGAGATCTTTTAGGTGATGACGTGCCGCCAGATGAAATTAATATACTCGGCATCGGTAGTCCCTCGACGGGATCGGGCCAAAATTCGCCTTCGGCGAATTTTGGTTGGCCGATATGCTATGGACAAAACATTCACGATACCGAGTTTGACAAAAACACCTATATCCGCAACCCCTGCATGGAACCGTTTGAAATGCCAAGTACGATTGATGTACCTGCGCATTCGGCTCCGCTTGGGCTCGCGTTTATTCCGTGGGACTCAATGTGGTGGCCCGAGGATTATCGTGGTGACCTCATTGTCGCATACCACGGTTCATGGAATCGGAGTGATCCTACTGGCTACAAACTCGTGCGACACAAATTTAGTCCATCGGGAACTTACGAAGGCGTAGAAGATTTCGTAACCGGCTGGCTTACCCCGCAGGGCGCACTGGGCCGCCCAGTGGATGTCGTCTTTGGCCCCGACCACAATCTCTATGTTTCCGACGACAAAGTAGGAGTGGTATATCGCATTTGTCCGCCGCCTGGCGAGCCCCCGTACGATAAGCGCATTCCACGCCTTTGTGACGGCTCTTTCGACTGAGTCATAATTTTTTGATAGAATAGGGCAATGCGTTTGTCGAAAAAAACGAAGTATATTTTCGTAGTAGGAGGCGTTATGTCTGGCGTCGGCAAAGGCGTCGCTTCTTCGTCAATTGCGAAAATCCTTCAGGCACGGGGATTTGAAGTCACCGCGGTCAAGATTGATCCATATGTGAACGTCGACGCCGGAACTATGAACCCCACCGAACACGGTGAGGTTTTTGTTTTGGACGATGGCACCGAATGTGACCAAGATATGGGTAACTATGAACGGTTCCTGAACCGCGATTTGAGCAAAACGAATTACATGACAACCGGGAGCGTGTATCTTTCAGTCATCGAGCGCGAGCGGAACCTTGCGTATGGAGGAAAATGCGTGGAAGTTGTCCCGCACATTCCCCTTGAAGTCATCAGTCGCCTCGAGCGGGCAGCGCAAAAGAATGATGCTGAAATCGTGGTGGTAGAAATTGGCGGAACCGTGGGTCAATACGACAATGTGATTTACCTCGAAGCTATCCGCATGCTCAAGTTCAAAAATCCCGGCGATATACTCCTTGCCCTCGTGAGCCATGTTCCCGCGCTCGGCGCCGGCGGTAACGAGCTTAAAACAAAACCCACACAACACGCAGTCCGATCGTTAAATTCTGTAGGACTCCATCCGGACCTTGTGTTTGGACGTGCCCATATTCCCCTTGATGCCCGTCGTAAGGAAAAACTCGAATTCATGTGTAGCTTAAACCGGGGCGATGTGATATCAGCCCCGAACGTAGAGAGTATCTACGACATACCATTAAACTTTGAGCGCGAGGAATTAAGTCAGCGAATTCTAAAGAAACTTTCGCTCCGCCCCCGGAAGCAAGATCTCAAGGAGTGGAAAAATCTTGTAGGACGCATTCATAGGTCAAAGGGAGAATTAAAAATCGGCATCGTCGGAAAATATTTTGGGACCGGCGACTTCGTTCTTGAAGACTCCTATATATCGGTTATCGAAGCGGTGAAACACGCGGCGGCAAAAGTTCATAAAAAACCCATCATCACATGGATTAATTCAGAAGAATTCGAAACACAGAAAGGAAACCTAAGGAAACTCCGCACATTTAACGGCATCATTGTTCCCGGAGGATTCGGTGGGCGTGGTGTCGAGGGAAAAATTTCCGTGATACGTTTTTGCCGAAAGAACAAAATACCTTATTTCGGCCTCTGCTACGGCATGCAACTCGCCGTCGTTGAATACGCGAGAGAGGTTGCAGGACTTCGAGATGCCCACACCACCGAGGTCAAATCAGATACGACACACCCAGTCATTGATATCATGCCCGGACAGAAGAAAAACCTTGCGGAAAAGAACTTTGGCGCCACTATGCGGCTCGGCGCTTATCCTGCAGAACTCCTAAAGAATACCCACGCTGCCCACGCTTACCGTTCACAAAAGATTTCTGAACGTCACCGACATCGCTATGAAGTGAATCCTGAATACGTTGACCGCCTTACGGGAAAAGGGCTCGTGTTTTCGGGCAAATCCCCGGACGGAACACTTATGGAAATTATGGAACTTCCTAGAAAAATTCACCCGTTTTTCCTCGGCACACAGTTCCATCCGGAGCTCAAATCCCGACCACTTTCTCCGCATCCCCTGTTCGTTGCATTTCTCCGCGCGGCATCTACTCGACGCATACCGTGATGATCATAAAAAAGTTTTTACATTCCTGTATTTATCTTGAATCCGGCAGTTCGTCGCTTATTATTGATCCGGGTGAATTTAGTTTCATTGAAAAAATGATTGTACCAGAAGATTTGCCGGCAGCCGACGCCGTACTCATAAGCCATGAACACTCGGATCATTATTTTCCTGCTGCACTCCGGGCGCTCGATGCAAAAAGAAAAATTCGGATTATCACTCACCAATGCATTACTTCACTCCTCGAAGAAGTTAAAATGATGTCTTCTGAAGTCCTTTTGGCTGATAGCAAGATTCAGATCGGCAGCTTTTCTATTACCGGCATAAAAGCACCGCATGGATCATTGCCAATCCCTGCGCCGGAAAACATCGGATTTCTTATAAATAATAAAATTTTTCATCCAGGAGATTCGCTCGATTTCACGCTTGCCGAGCACCTTGATGTGTTTTTTCTCCCTATTGCCGCCCCTTGGCTTACAACCACGAAAGCGATCGAAACCGCGCTCCGCATAAAGCCAAAGGTGGTTATTCCTATTCACGATGCGATTATTAAGGATTTCATGCTCACTCGAATTTATGGAATGGCTGAACGAACGCTCAAGAGCGCTGGTATCGCTTTTAAATCTCTCGGTCTCGGCGAAACATTCGAAATCGGCGGTTAGTTTTACTAACTAAAGGGCGTTCCGCAATGTACGCCTTTTCTATTATGCAATATCTATCGCACACGCTTCCGGCCTTAATTCGCGGGAAAACAGCCCTTATTCGCGTAGATTTTAACGTTGAAAACCAGGAAGAGAGTTTTCGGCTGCGCGCATCGCTCCCCACCTTTAAATTTCTCATCGCCGCAAATGTAAAAATCGTCATTATCAGCCATCGGGGCAGACCCCGATCACTCCGCGACCAGAAGAAACTTAGCTTGCGCTCTGTTCGCTTGTTTCTCGAGCGAAATCTTGGGCGTCCGGTTCGTTTCATATCAAAAATCGGAGACGACACGCGAAGAAAAATAGATGCGGCTGCTCCGAAATCTATTTTCCTTATTGAGAACTTGCGTTTTGATCCTGGGGAGGAAACGAATGATCCCGCATTTGCAAAAAAACTTGCACTCCTCGGTGATTTCTTCATAAACGACGCGTTCTCGGTATCACACCGTGCGAATGCCTCGGTAACCGGACTTCCCGGGCTTTTACCGTCGGTGGCAGGTCTCCTCCTTGAAAAAGAACTTCTCGGACTGAACGATTTCAAGAAAAATCATGATGACCGCCTTGTGATTATCCTCGGAGGAGCCAAGGCATCGGATAAGATTGGGGTGCTTACTCATTTTCTCGCGCGTGCACACCGGATTCTCTTAGGTGGAGTTCCTGCAAATACTTTTCTTAAGGCGAGCGGTTTCGACATTGGAACATCAATTGTCGAAACAAGCATGCTTCCCGCCACGAAAAAGCTCCTCCGAGAAAAAAATATCGTGCTCCCCGTAGATTTTGTCTGGCAAAGCGGGAAAATGTTTGATGTCGGCCCCCGAACCATCGCGGCATACCAGAAAGAAATTGCGGACGCAAAAACCATCTTCTGGAATGGGCCGCTTGGATATTTCGAGCGGGATAAGTTCCGGATCGGATCTGCAGCGATCGCAAAAGCAATTGTAAAAAGTGAAGCTTTTTCTGTGGTGGGTGGCGGTGAGACCACCCAACTTATGCACGCACTTGGTCTTACGAAGCGGGTTGGATTCCTCTCGACCGGCGGAGGAGCTATGCTTGAATACCTTTCTGGAAAAACTTTGCCTGGTCTTGCCGCACTGGAAAAAACCAAGAAATTAAGGTAACCTTTGGGCATGAAACGCCCGGTTGTGATCTACCATGCCGATTGTCCGGACGGCATGAGTGGCGGATGGGCTGCCTGGAAAAAATTCGGGAATCGTGCGGACTATATCGCCGCACACCACCAAGCGCCTCTTCCTAAAAATCTGAAAGGTCGGACGATTTATATTATAGATTTTTCGTTTCCGGTTCCGGTGATGGAAAAAGTGGTAAGGGAAGCAGCGCGAGTCATCGCGATTGATCACCACCGGATGGCGGAACCTTCTGCGAATCTCGCGGATGAGAAGCATTTTGCACTCAACCGTTCTGGTGCGGTGCTCGCCTGGCATTATTTTCACCCCAAGAAACAGGTTCCTCTCTTTTTACGCTACGTCGAAGATGTTGATCTTTGGAAATTTAGTCTCCCAAATACAAAAGTTGTCTCGGTTCTTTTTGAGCTCATCCCGCATGAATTCAAGGCGTGGGATCGGTTTGTAACAAATTTCGAACATCCCCATATTCGAAAACGCCTTATCGAAAAGGGAAAAGCGATGCGCGAATATGAGGAAGCACTTATGCGTCGTATTCTTACGAGGGCGGTGCGTGTTACATGGCACAGAAAAACCTGTTACGCGGTCAATTCTTCTATTTTTGCCTCGGAATTAGGACATGAACTTGCGCTTATGAGTTCCTCGCGCATAGGCGTGGTCTGGCATCAATTTTCGCAAGGGTTAAGGGTTTCTCTTCGATCCGAAGGAAACGTCGATGTAACGCGAATTGCGCGCAAATATGGGGGGGGTGGTCATCGGAATGCTGCCGGTTTTCTTCTTAAAAAAGGCGAAAACCTTCCCTGGAGAGTTATTGCTTAAACCATGGACGAAAAACTTTTTACTGACGCAAAGCTCCTTATTTCAACCGATGGCGGCGCAAGGGGAAACCCGGGTCCTGCCGCAATCGGCTATATTGTCGGGGGTCGTCGTTATGGTGAAGTGATTGGCAACACTACAAACAATGTTGCCGAATACAAAGCGGTCATTGCGGCACTGAAAAAGGCGAAGCAGCTTTTAGGAAAAACTGAAGCTAAAAAAACCGACGTCGAACTTCGTCTTGATTCAGAACTTATATACAAACAGATCGGCGGACAATATAAAATCCTCGAACCAGAACTTCAAACTCTTTTTATAGAGGCGTGGAATCTTATTCAGGATTTTAAATCCGTAACGTTTAAAAAAATCCCCCGGGAAGAAAATAAGGAGGCAGATAAAATGGTGAACCAGGCACTCGATGGATCGCCCATCCCCTCCGAAGACGCACCACGTCTTCTCTGATACAACATACAAACTGCCCCGACCGAAGTCGGGGCAGTTGTGCGGTAGTTCGTAAGCCGGATTCTGTTCCCGCCTCATCGGCGGGCGGCGGCAATTTATCTGCGACGTAGATTGCTCTACGCCTGTAGCGGCACTTCCTCCTTCGCATAAAGCTACGGAGGACACGGCCTTGCACCCAGGTAAGGATTTAGCCGTTGCACCTCCGCTTTGTCATCCCTATAGCGGAATTGAGCCATCAAGCTTGGGATAGGGCTCCCGCGTAAAGCTTTCGCCACGCGGCGTCACTGTTCGCACCTCTGCATTACTGCTGGCGGGCGTTACCCGCTACCTATTCCGCCTCATCGGCGGATGGGTGTCCGGACTTTCCTCCCCCCTCCCTCAATCTATGTATCTAAGCTTCAGGCTTTTGGTGAGACGTTTTTTGAGTTGACCGTACGCTGACTTAAATCTTTTCAGTTGCCTTTCTCGCGCACGTGCGTCATCAACCGAGTCATAGGCTTCGTAGTACGACAAATGCCATGGACGGCGATAAGCGGTTGCCCGAGAATGTCCCTGCTGATGTTCCTGAAAGCGTTGTCGAAGATCGGCGGTGTATCCGATATACAACTTACCATCTTTCAGACTTTGCAGAACATACACGTAGTACATAGTCTGAGGGAGGGGGGTAGCGCCTGAACTACCGTATGCAACTATAGCGCCATTTGCAGGATTTGACAATAGCCATTGTTTGTCATATACTTTTGCACGGTACGCTGAAAACCCACCAGAGAAGAAGGAGCTTCTATGCGTTCATGGCTTCGCGTAGCGTTTGTGCTCGTCGTCGATTTCACTGCGGGGGTAGTGCTCCTGTCGCAGATCATTGCGATGGTTGCGGGCAACTGGCCAACCTCACAAGAAGAACAGGGGGTCACCGAGCCCAATCGGCAGATCATCCCGATGACAATCACTGCCTATTGCCCATGCACCGACTGCTGTGGTAGTTGGGCAGAGCTTGGACCGGATCGCGAGGTAAAGCTTGGCCGAAAGGCATCTGATCCCGGCGGAGCTGCCACAGATCCATCCGTACTCTCCTACGGAACAATCCTTCTAGTCCCTGGTGCTGGAACACGGATCGTGGACGACACTGGAGGCGCGATGCGGCAAAGCACAAGCGATGGCGAATATCACATCGATCTTCGCTTTCCCACACACAAGGAAGCTCGCGCGTGGGGCGTGAAGCGGCTTCAAGTCTCGATCATCTCAACTCCAAGAATCTGACCAAAAGTCCCTGAACCGGAGGTACCCGTGGCCAAGAGAAAAACTGGCAAAACATCTGCAACTCATCGAGTAAGAGAGAGAAAAAAACTCGATCTTCGCATGGTGGCATTCTTGCTATCCATTCGGGAAGTCTTACGAGACGATCCGGAACTTCAAAGAGAATGCGAAGTGATCATAAAAGGAGTCGCGGCGAAAACCGAACTACCGAAGAAGTGAAACGTCTCTGGACGCGCTACGCCGAAGCGCCGCTGCACTCCCTGCATCGGCGCTTTACAATTTATCCGCTTCTCTTGTCGCATGTCACATTATCCTTGTCGCTATTCCGCTATTTTCTCAATCACAATCGGCGCCCGGCTTTGGTCTAATCCCATAAGATACCCAACCCCAAAACTTATCGTTGACACAAGAAATATGAAAAGGAAAAGCACCACCTCGCGCTTGTGTTCATGAAACCAACTTTTAATTTTATCAAACATGGCGTTTTCTATTTGTTCCATTCCACCATTTACCTTCTACGTTTCACTTAAAAATTTAGGTAATCTTCCCACTTTTTGTAGAGTTCTTTTGTTGCTTCAAGATCACGCGCGTTGTAGCGCGCGATATCGATGTATTTTTTCTTTTTAAAAAGGAGCGAAACATCGTCACCGGTGATTCCTCCCGCTTTCGGACTTTGAATACCAAATGCCCTTGTCCAAAGATGAAGATTCCCTTTTCTCCGCATTGCTCCGTAAAAAGAGAGTTGGTCAAGAAGATCAATGTGAATTGCATCCGCGTGCTGCTGGTAGAGATACCGCCCTTTCATTAAATCTTTTGTGGCGCGTATCCCGTGTATCGCTGACCGGACTAGGAGAAACGGCACATCAAAACTTCTGCCATTGAACGTAATAAATACCTGGTACTGCTCTGCAATATCCCAAAATTTTCGCGTAATTCCCTTTTCGTCCATCGCCTCATACGTTACCCCATCTTCTTCGAATCGTTCCGCTTTTTTGTCTGGTGACTGGTAGTACACTCCGCCTTTGCCCGCATCAACGTCTAACACTCCAATTGCCACAATGGAACCGGTGAGTGGCGAGAACCCAAGTTCATTTTTCAAATCATCGAGAAGAAGCCCATATTCCTGCTTATCCCCGGCTTCTTTTTCAATCCATCGGGTAAGCGAATCCTGCGTTGTTTTGTCGAGCGTACTGAAATCTTCACCAATCGTTTCTATATCAAATACCAGTTTTTTTAAGGTTGACGGCATGGGGATAGTATACTATACTTCCTCAATAAATTTAGCAGCGGTGGGCATCCACCTTCTCCGCCAGCCGGCGGATTCGGCGGATGCTCATATTTGCAGCTAAATTTTGAAAAAATTTAGGCAAATATGGCACATACTAAATCTGGTGGTTCAACAAAACTTGGACGCGATTCTATTTCAAAGCGTCTCGGTATTAAGAAAAACGACGGACAGGCAGTCCGGAATGGCGAGGTGATCGTGCGTCAGCGCGGTACTTACTTTGTGCCTGGCCGGAATGTGAAACGCGCGGGCGATGACACCCTCTACGCAGTGCTTTCGGGTACGGTGAAAATCGCGAGCCGAAATAAGACTAAATTCGACGGTTCTCGCCGTGGCATTAAGCTCGTGAGCGTACTGCGAGGAGCGAAATAGTAAGCGTTCCTGGAATTCCCGTCGGGAATTTGATAGGCACTTTATGAACGCCAATTTCTCGGATTGGCTTTTCGAGCTGAACTTCCGCATCGCCCGCTCCCCGTGCCCCGATTTTTGCCAAAATATCCTTCGTAGTTACCGATCCAAATATTTCCCCTCTTGATCCTACCCTTACCTCAAACACAAAAACTTGAGCAGAGATTTCCTGGGCAAGTTTTTGATACTTGGCTTTTGTTTCGGATTCCTTACGAGCGTATTCTCCACGCACCCCGAGCGCGGCTTTATCTGCCGGAGTTGCAAAACCACGGGCGATAAGAAAATTCCGTGCGTATCCGTCAGAAACATCTTTCACTTCCATTTTCCGACCTACCCCCTTCACGTCTTTGAGGAGTAGCACTTTCATAGGGAGCTAAATCTTCGTTTTAAGTATTTGGAACGCCCGGTCGAGCGCCGGATCACGTCCCGCAAGCACATCATCTTCACTGACTGGAACTACGAGATCCGGAGTGATACCCACTTTTTCGATACTCTGCCTACTTGGTCGAAGCCATTCACCAACGGTTATTTTAAGCGAACCGCTATTACCCGAGAGTGGGTGAACTTCCTGCACCGTGCCTTTCCCATACGTTTGTTTGTGTTCTCCAATAATAGTGATACCTCGGTGATCTTTGATTGCTCCTGCGAGAATTTCCGATGCAGAAGCGGAATTTTCGTTCACGATGATTACGAGCGGCATATCTTTGAGTGCTTCGTTGCCACTTGCGCGGAATTCGTCTTCACTTCCATCCGCAAATCTCTCGATTGCAACAATATCTCCGCGATTCAAGAACCAGCCAGCGATATTCACGGCAACTTCAAGAAATCCTCCTGGATTGTCGCGAAGATCGAGGATCATGCCCTTTGCGCCTTCGGTTACCGATTTCAGATACCCTTCCACATGGAATGCTGATCCTGCTTCTGCATTGAAGTTATAGAGCCGGACATGACTGATTTCATCCTTGATTTCTGTATCGATGGTGGGCACCACGATTGTTTCCCGTTGAATTTCGATATCACGCGGTGTACCCCAGCTTTCGCGGAGCACGGCAAGTGTCACGCCGGTACCTACCGGTCCACGAATCTTCGAAACCGCCTCATCAATCGTGATACCGTCGGTTTTCATGTCATTAATTTCTAAAATTTTATCGCCTCCTTTCAGCCCCGCGCGTTCTGCCGGTGAACGTTTGAGTGGAATAACAATGACCAGTTCGTCTGAACGATTAAGCCCGATTTCCGCCCCGATCCCCCCGAAGTGACCCTCCATGGTCTGCGTGAAATTTTTTGCTTCTTCTGGAGGAAAGAAGACGGTGTTCGGATCTTTAAAAGTCGCAGCGAGTCCGTCGATTGCGCTATAGAGAAAATCCTTATCCGCCGCGTTCTTCGCTTTCAAGTGGTATCTCTTCAGTTTGTCCCACGCATCCCAAAACGAAGCGAAATCAATGGTGGTGTCTGGATCGTCGATATTCGCTACGCCTTCTATTCGAATCGTCTTAGGATTTTCAGTTCCACTTTGATATCCGGTTATATACGATGCACCGCCAGTACCAACGAGGATCACCGCACCTACAAAAACCGCGATCGTTCGCTTCGAAAATAGTTTTTTTAGTATATCCATAAACATATGTTCTCTATATTACTACGCAGTATATATGAATGCAAAACTTGGGAAAATCCGAAAATCGGTTTATACTTTTAGGGTATGGAACGCCTCCGCGACAGCGATTATTTCGCGGAACTCACGAAGCGCTCAAAAAAAACGCGCGCATACGCGAAGCATCAAGTAGTGGGGCTCGAAATCGCTGATATTCTCGGCGATCGTCTCCATAAGTCCCTCTATATTAAACTCGCAAAAGAGCAAGATGCGTCCGCGCTTCTCCGCATCGCAAAGTCGGTAGCGGAGAAAAAGGGCATATCAAACCAGGGCGCATACTTCATGAGGATTATTGCGAATCTTAACGCTAAAAAATGAATAAGGATCTTTTGATTGTCACCGTATCGGATCCCGATCCGAAGATTCTCCGGAAAAAGACTTCTCTCGTTCATATCACCGAAGAAAACCGGGTTCAACTTAAAGATCTTATAAAAAATATGAGGGTCATGATGCGCGACGCAGAGGGCGTAGGCCTTTCCGCAAATCAGATTGGACTCGATATGCGTCTTTTTGTCGCGGAGGTGCCACCTCCGAACGGGAAAGGAAAACCAAAATTCTACGCCGTGGTAAACCCCGAAATTATAAAGCAAGGGAAAGAAACTGACCTTCTTGAAGAAGGGTGTTTAAGCGTGCCTGATATTTATGGACCAGTTGCACGGAGCACCCGCATTGTTATTTCTGGGCTCGACCCTAACGGCAAACCCCTGAAAATAAAAGCGTGGGGATTCCTTGCGCGCGTATTTCAGCATGAGGTTGACCATTTGAATGGTTTTTTAATTCTTGATCGTGCGAAGAAATTTTATGAAATCGCAAAATCTGATCGGCTCGCTACCCGAGAAAAAAGGAAATCAGAAGACGCAGACCGAACCAAAAAATGATCCGCTACGTATTCTTCGGAAGCCCGGAATTTGCGGCAACTATACTCCAGGCGCTCGTGCGCGCCGGTCTTCCTCCGTCAGTTGTCGTCACAAACCCTGACCGACCAGTGGGTCGTAAAAAGGTTATTACCTCGCCTCCTGCAAAAGTTATTGCTGAGACCCATAACATCCCCGTCTGGCAACCGGAACAGTTGGAAATTGGGAATTGGAAACTGGAAATTGGCGAAGTTGATTTCGCGGTCGTTGCCGCATACTCAAAAATACTCCCGAAAGAAATCGTGGAAGCACCGCGTCTTGGCATTATCGGAGTCCATCCTTCGCTTCTCCCGAAGTATCGCGGCGCTACCCCCATCCAGAGCGCAATTCTAGGGGGTGAAACAGAGACAGGTGTCACTCTCTATCTTATGGATGAAAAAGTGGATCACGGGCCAATACTAGCTACGAGCCGTTTACCACTAGCCACTGACGATACGTATAACACGCTCGAAAGAAAATTAGCCGAAATTGGAGGAAAACTATTAGTCGATGCCCTGCCGAAATTTTTGAAAGGAGAAATTCATCCGCATGAGCAGGATCACGATTCCGCAACTTTCACGAAAAAATTCAAAACCGAAGATGGTTATATCCCCGCAGATATACTTCGCGATGCTCTCTCTGGTAAAGATGACCTTCCTCAAATCCTCATCCAAAAAATACGTGCCCTGGGCGTTGAGCCAGGGGTATACACTGAACTGTCTAGGAAAAGACTAAAACTTCTCGATGGGATTATATTAGGAAACCGCCTAGTCCTTACCAAAGTCCAGCTTGCAGGAGAGAAACCAAAAGAGGTTGAATGGACTAACTTGCCGTATAATTAGGGCATGAAACGCATTTTAAGCTTACTCATTTTTGTGCTTTTCATCACCACCACTTGGACGGTGTTTGCGCACGGAACTACCTATTTTGAATTCGCGCCTGATACTGAAAAATCGCTTCACACCGCGCTTTTTCAAACTCCCTCACAACCATTTTTTGCCCCGAACGATTTTCTTGATGGGTTTGATGTGTGGTTCGCAAATACCGGTGCTGCCGGAAGCGCCACTTTTTCTCTCCGCGATGATCAGAATGTACTCCTCTCCTCACGAACCGTCACCGTTCCGGGAACTCCGCCTGTTTACAGCGGAACGAAGCTCCACGTGGATTTTGCCTCCCCTATCCCCGTATCATCCACAAAACTCTATAAGATGCGTGTCACCACATCGCTCCCAAACTTTTCTCTTTACTACGCTGACCAATTTCAAATCTTGGCGCACAATGCACAGTCGAACGCCTACTACAGCGTAGAGACTGCACTCCTCGGATCGGCCCCTCAAAACTTTGCGTTCAAATTTGCGCTATCTGAATCAACCGAAAGTGTCCCCCCGCAAATTTCAAATGCATCTACCACGGTCCTTAGCCCACAAAGTGTTGAATTTTCTTTCCACGCGAATGAACCAGTGGACTATCGTGTCGATCTTTTTCCATCCGGAGGGTCACCCGTAAGCGGCGCGTACACCGGAACATTCCGTACCTGTTTCACCACAAGTGATCCGTGCGCATTTACCGCCTCTGTGCTGGAAAATACCTCCTACCAATCCACTCTTTTTGCTAAAGATGAATGGGGAAACATCGCATCGCTTTCTCATGCATTTACGACCCCGGGAAATTCTATTCCACCTCCGCCACCAGGAGGAGGCACCCCTCCGCCTGATGCCGGAACGCCTCCTCCACCGGCGCCGCCAGGAAACCCGCCGCCTCCGCCCCCAATCGCACCACCAGGTCCTCCCCCGCCAGGAAATACGCCGCCTCCACCAGGGACAAACATTCCGCCTCCTCCGGTTAATCCGCCGCCCTTTAGCGGAAATACCGGTAGTGGAATTGAGCCGCCCGTTCCTCCACCGCAGAGTGGTGGTACTCCATCCCCCATTTCTCTCGATATATCATTCACAACCATCACCATCACATGGAATCCGCCGCCGGATACGATTGGAATCACCGGATATAAGATTCAGATTAGAAATGAACAAAATGAATTAATTGAAGAACTTACCACCACCGCAGAAAGCCGGAAGCTTGTGATTTCGAATCTTGGCCCGGGAAAATATCTCATCACGGTTTTTATTGACCGAAATGGAGTATTAGAACAATTCGGTGAACCATTACCGTTTACGTTTGGCGCAGCCAATCAGGTAACCTTTTTTTCAGGTAAAAAACTCGCTTTCGTCGCGCTTATTATAGCGCTTGGCATCGGCATTCTCTCTTTTATTATTCACGCAATCCGCATGAAGCGCCGCCCTGCTCCTCTTACCGAGCGAAGCAAAAGCATCTTCGATAAGATTAGCGATTCCTCAAAATAACTACCGTATCTCTTCCCAGGAAATCGGTTCGTATTGATCCGCGGTGAGTGGAAAACTTGGTGGCGGTCCGTAGAGCAAATTTGCGTCATAAATGATATTTCGTACCGCGTAACCCGAGCAAAATACCCCACTGCAGGTCCAACTAAAGCCGTACCGTTCGTTCGTTGCAATCATGCCATAGAGCGTGATCGTACTCCGGACTGATTCCGATTCGCAATACGTTTGCGGTCCCGACGGAGCCCGGTAGTAGAACCTGCCGACCCGCCCATTCTTTGCGATAATCGCCGCATCAATGCGAAGGTCGTCTTCGCTGTAGAGGCCAACGTTAAAATCATTTTGTGCGATCAGACCAATCACATCGCTCCCATCGTAATTCGTGTAGCGTAGATCACTGTTGACGGTAATATTTGTTCGTTGCCCCGGATTGTCTGGAAATCTTGCCGAAGCGATGGTGATCCGCGCGGTGTCGATTTTCCCCGTTACCCAAATATTATCTTCAAAGAATGCAAGTCCGTTTGCGGGCATTGGATATGTTCCAATCGTGGTAGTCGCCTCAACGCTCCATATCTCCCAGTCTGGATCAGCAATCAAATTCGAACATCCGTTTGGTTTTGGTTTCAATGAAGTAACGCGGGCCACGGTTACCGTATCATCGGAATTCAGTATTATTTCGTATCCTTCCGCTCCCGAATCAGAAAGATAAAGCCCGTTTGCCTGCGCTCCTGATTTCATCTGGGCGAGATCCGCCGTGATCCCATCGAAATCAACTGCCGGCACCGGAAATAGCCGTCCTGCCTGGAATACGTCGGGACGATTCGGCACGGGACTCGGCGGCAAGGGATCGGCGGGGTCTACGTGGGTGTGCACGCCAAAATCATCCTGCCCGGAGTGGTCTGGATCGTTGTATTGAGTTTTAGCGCTTGAAACAAGATTATGCGCGATCCCGTCAAAGCGAATACCTCCATTTGAGTGAATAATACCGAACGTTTCAGTGCCAGGACCAAAATTCATGTCGTCGTTTGCAACCACCGCAAATTTTGCGATCGATTCTATGGCGAACCTGACTTCGATAGTCCTCACTGCTCGTATGTCCGAATTGAGTATCCCTTTTGACCGAACCGTCACTACCGTCGTACCAATAGGAGGAGTAGTAATAGTGAGTTCAAATCTGCCGATTAATATCCCGTTTCGATCATAATAATCTACAGCATATGGTCCGGGCTGCCCGGTTCCATTGGTAAAATCGAGCGGGGCGTGCGCGAGGTGCCATCGATAATATTCAATTCCCGCTTCTGCAATTTCAAATGCCTGTTCCTGTTCCACCGAGAGCGTCACCTCGTTCAGATGAAAGAGTGCCGCGTTCATTAGCACCACAATAACCACAATCGCAAGCGTGGTCACAAGGAGTACTTGAATGAGCATTTGTCCTCGTTCAGCCATGGGTTGCATACTAATAGTTCTTCAAGTTCCGCAGATTCACCACATTGAAGATATTCACAGATGGCGGAGGGCGTTGCGGATCGGCATCTACCGTGAAGCGAAGTATCACCAGGCGTATATCTTCAAGAAATAACGTGCCTGTGGTCGGCGTACTCGTAGCAAATTCACCTCGGTAGAGAAAAAGCGGTGTTGTGGTGCCCACATCGATGTTTCGTAAAAGCGTCCGCAGCGTTTCCTGCGCGGTAGTGGTGCTATACGTAAGCGGTTGCCCGGCGGGTTTCACCACGCTCTTTTTAAGATCAGTCCCGTCTAAAAAGTAGTGAATGCGTTCAAGGAGTGGATCGCCATCAATGTTTGAATAAAACGCAAGAGAATTCGGCAACGCAATTTCAATCGCATATCCTCCCACACTCGACTGTGTCGCTTCCCGAATTTCTGAAACTGCGCCTTTTGCCGCGGCCTCAAGTTCACGCTCGACAAGAACTGTCGATTCAAACAGGGTACCAAGAGTTATAAAATCCCGCATAAAGATTATGACGGTTCCCACAATGATGATAAAAATAGCGAACGCGATAAGAAATTCGAGGAGTGTGAAGCCGGAGTTTTTTTCTTGGTGCGTCATATTTATTGCACGAATAGCGATGCGGGAAATTCTTGCCATGCCTGGTTTACCGTCGTGATATCATTGAGCGTTTGGTAGCTGGTTCGCTGGATTTCGATGGTGTAGGTGTCGTTCGGAAGCCCCGTAAAAAGCACTTGGCCGGGTGGCACGCAACTCGAAGCGAATGTTACCGCAATGTCGGAAAGCGTTGGGGAATAGTTCTGATTTGGCGTTCCAAGAAACACGCGGTAACGAAAATACTGATCTCCAGTATGTACCGCATTGATGTCCGTTACGCTCACCGTGTAGTATGTTCCCGATGTGCCGTCAGGACCAAGGTAATTCCATGTCGTAGGGCTCGTGGTAGTGGCAGTTGCGAATTGGAATTTTACTGAATCCTGTCCAGTTTGAGGGGGTTGTGCACCAGGATTAAAAGTGAACGCGTAAAAGGTGCTTGGGGAACCAGTGTCGAATGTCGATGAGGTGAGCACCCCAGAATTTGCATAGGTTGAAGTTGCAGTCTCGAGCAGTTTTAAATCTCCTGCGGGATTCGCCGTGTCGATATTCCCATCTTGATCAAAATATTTGGTTTGGTTCTGATAGATGTCTTGCCCTGCACCGCCAGACCAGTCGGTTTGGCGAAGAAATCCCCTTCCGGTTACAAGGGTGGTATCATAGCTTGCACCGGTCAACCGCACGGAGGCGTTCGACAGTGGCAGAAGCGAGGCGGAATCTCGGACCGTCACAAGAAGCGACTGGGGAACTTGGGGTGTCGCTACTATTTTTACACTCTGGGTAGAGTTCGGAGACACCGCAATTGGAGATAATGGTATTGCTCCGCGGAGTGCGTATGCGCCGACCGGCACGGTCAACGTATAATTATCCCATTCGAGACCCGAAACCGTTCGAAGGCCAGATCCGTCAGTCGCAAAGTTTTGATTGTATTTCAGGACGTTTGGGGCGGTTCCAATGAGCTTTGCGCCGGCAAGCGAAAAATCGATATTTGGTATAGGCGTGCACGCTTCATTTACGCTTGAAAAATTCAATGTGCTTACTCTGTCAGTTGAAAGCGTTACCTGGGTTACCGTCTGGAGCGCCACGGTTGCATCTGGTTTTATTGGATTTGGATTTTGCGGGGTGATCGCGTAGGTTTGATCTGAAGAGTATCCATTTTTTGTCACGGCGACGTGATACATCTGAACCGATGGTGGAACATCGATAATTTTCAAAAAGCCATTCACATCCGTAATATCGTTAATATTCACTTGAGGAGTTACGGCGGTATTCACCACCTGCACGGTTGCGCCAGAAACGGGCTGTCCGCTCGCGTCGATCACCTGCACGAAAAGCGATCCGTTCGTGCTCGCATTTTCGAGTGTGCGTGGAGCCGCCCGCCCGGTAAACACAAATGGCTGCGGATCGGAGCATGGCGAGCTGCACTGAACGGTAATTTCAATCAATTTATAATCTGCAGGTGAAAGATCGTTTGGGTTCCCTCCGATCACTCCATCAAACGGATCATCAATGTTTCTTATGATCGTGGAAATGGTAAAATCAATGCCGCGCCGTTTTTTTAGATCAATCGGCTCTACGTATCCGGAAGGCGCACCGCCAACGATGCCGATATCCGGATATGTCATATTTCGAATATATTCCAGTTTTTCATTCGCGAGCGCCGCGGCGGCAACTCGAACCTCTGATGTTTCTAAAATCTCCAAAAGCACCGCGAGCGCGCGGTACACGCTGAATGCGACTACCGTCATAATCGCAACCGCGATCAACGTTTCGATTAACGTGAATCCGTTGCGTCTTTGGATGGCATGCCGATGGCTTCGCAGCTGTTCCATTACCGATTGATACTTCTGGTAATTTGATAAATGGGGGTAATAAACGAAAGCGCGATAAACGCAACCATGCCACCCATTACGATCAGTAAAATCGGCTCGAGGATTGAGGAGAGATTTTTTGTAAAATCGTCGACTTCATTTTCATAGTATTCGGATAAGTAATTCAAATTTTCATTGAGATTCCCCGTATTCTCGCCGACTTCGATCATATTCGTGAGAATGATAGGAAAATCGTGCGGATAGCCGTAAAGGTATTTTGATAAAAACTCCCCTTTCCGCACTCCATCGGCTACCGCGCGCAGGTGTCGCTGGTACACAAGGTTTGTCACCGTCGCGCTCGTGATATCAAGCGCCTCGGTGATGCGAACGCCACTCCGCAAAAGAAGGGCGAATGTGCGTGTGAAATTCGCCATGTTGTAATTTATAATCGCCCGACCGAAGAGAGGAGCATAGCTCAACATCCGGTCATAGATCGCTTTGAACGGCGGAAGCCGGAGCAAGAGTCGAAATCCGATTATAAATAATATAATTCCGATGAGTATAAAAATGCCGTAGTTACTGATAATCCCTGACACGCTGATAAGTATCCGGGTGGTAAGAGGCAATTCAACTTTCGCGCCCTGAAACAACGGGAGAATCTTTGGAAACACGAAAAGAATCATGAGCGCACCGATCGCGATAGTTGCAATGAGGATGATGACCGGATATATAAGCGCACTTCTCACTTTTTTACGGAGCGCATCCCGCTTCCCGAGTTCATCACCAAGATAGAGAAGGTTTTCGGGAAGCGTGCCTGATGTTTCCGCGACCCGAATGATGTTTACGAATAACTCCCCGAACACGAAATGAAACTTTGCAAGTCCCGCCGAAAGGAACACTCCTTTGTTCGCATCGTCCATAAGACTCGTAAGAATCCGTTTGAACGTTTTTGATTTTGCCTGTTTTTGCACCATTTTCAGACTATTCACGAGCGAAATTCCCGACTTCAGGGCAAGCGCCATGTTCTTCGTGAAAAGGATTTTTTCTTGTAGCGATACGTGGAGGAATAAATTCATATGACAATAAACAATGAACGATAAACAATCATTGTGAATTGATGATTGTAATTTTGCGCATATTATTCATGAAATACCCGAAGTACTTCTTCGATCGTGGTAAGTCCCTGAATTGCTTTTTGTATACCGTCTTCGAGCATCGGTACCATGCCGTTCTTCACTGCTGCGACCTTAATTTCTGCAGAGGTAGCCCGTTTCATAATAAGCTCCCGAAGCTCGTCGTTCATTTCGATTACCTCGTGAATCCCAACTCTTCCGCGAAAACCGCTCATATCGCATTTTTTGCATCCAACTCCCACAGAAAAATCCTTTTTATCCTGGAGAATCTTTTCCGAAACAAGTCCCTTCAAACTCTGAAGTTCCGCAGGGGTGAGTTCGCGTTCAGCCCGGCAGTCTGGACAAATCGTACGCACCAACCGCTGTCCGATTGCAACATTTATCGTCGATGCGATGAGGAACGGCTCGACGCCCATGTCGAGAAGGCGCGGAAGTGTGGTTGCCGCATCATTCGTGTGGAGCGTTGAAAGCACAAGGTGGCCGGTCATCGCCGCATTCACCGCAATCGACGCGGTTTCGTTATCCCTGATCTCACCGACCATGATGATGTTTGGATCCTGCCTAAGAATAAAACGGAGTCCTTGGGCAAAGGTAAGTCCGGTCCGCGCGTTTACCTGGATCTGATCAATGCCTTCAATTGAATATTCAATCGGGTCTTCAACCGTGATAATGGAAACTTCCTTCGTGTTTAGTTTTTTTAAAATCGCGTAGAGTGATGTTGTCTTTCCTGACCCGGTGGGACCCGTCGCGAGAATCATGCCGTATGGTTTTTTTATTGCCCGATTCAGACGCTCGAGATTTCCTGCTGAATACCCGAGACTTTCGAGGGAGAGCGCCCCGGCCTGCTGTGCAAGGAGCCGCATCACACAGTTTTCGCCATAGTATGTCGGGGCGATCGAAACACGGACATCGAGCCCTTCGTGCCCTGCAATTACCATCTTAAATCTTCCATCCTGCGCCGCCTGGTGTTCATCAGTCCTCATCCCGGAAAGAATTTTAATACGAGTGATGATTTCCGACTGTAACTCTTTTGGAAAAATAAAATTGTCATGGAGTACGCCGTCGACTCTAAATCGAACCCGAATCTGATGTTCCTCCGGATCAAGGTGGATGTCGGACGCCCTCGCTTCGAACGCAGTCGCGATGAGAGAATCCACAAGACGGATGATTGAAATTTGCGCCGACGCTCCCGCGAGCTCGCTTTTTATCTCATCGGTGCTCGATTTGTGGCTGTGCCGCTCCGCGTCTTCCGGTTTCACTGCTTTATTTTTATCGTTAGATGCGGGCATAAGTGATTTCAATTGCGTCCTCATTATTAAGGATAATTGCTTCTGGATTTTCTACGTTCTCTCCGTTCAGCGTAACTTCTATCCCAAACCCCTCCCGCGCGATTGTTTTGCCCCAGACAGAAAAGAATTGGCCAAGCGTGAATGTCTCCCCCGCTTTCACGGATTCAATGTGGATTACCCCATCGGACTCGTGAGTATGAACTTCGGCCATACACCCCTGCACAATACCGATATTCGCCGGAATTACCTCCGTCTTGTCAGCATCAAAAAGCCGAAGTCCCGCGTGAATGTGGAGTGCTGCGTTTTGATGGCTCGGCAGACACCCCATGCCGAGATCTTTCCATATTCCAATGATTTTGCGGTTTGGATTTGTAAGTCGCGGCCACACAAAAAGCACTGCGATTATTGCAAAAAGCAACACGCCCGCCCAAAGAGCAGAATTGTTTTTGTTCACGCATTAAATTATACTACAAAGTGACTAATAACTTAAAACGTATAACCTCAAACTAGAAACTCAATGAGTTTCTTTTACTTATCATTTCAAGTTATCAGTTATTTGTTGTAAGTTGTGAGTCGTTTTGCGGGATCGTCTAATGGTAGGACGCGACGCTCTGAACGTCGAAATTGGGGTTCGATTCCCTGTCCCGCAGCTCGAAGCCGCACACTAAATCTAGTTTCTAGGGGCCAACGGCCCATTAAGATGAGAAGGCTGAGGTGCCGAATTCAACAGAATTCGGCCTACCTTCGGCATAGGCCCAATTAAATCAGGAAACCGAGGCGTCGAATCTTTTAGATTCGACGTACATGAATAGGTCCTCGCGCCCGAGACGCGTTAACACAGCGATTTTTCAGCTTCGCGAAAAGTAATCGATCTAGGATTCGAGTCAAGATAGGATTAGAATACAAGGGTGAATTCAGAAGAAAAAACTTGTCAGAACTGTAAAAAGCAGTTCGTTATTGAACCGGAAGATTTCCGATTTTACGAAAAGTTCAAAGTTCCTCCTCCGACATTTTGCCCACAATGTCGCCTCCAACGCCGACAAGTCTGGCGGAACGAAAGAACCCTCTACCGACGCACGTGTGACCTCTGCAAAACTTCCATCGTTGCGATGTACCCTGCAGATGCGAAATTCCCCGTATATTGCCGTTCCTGCTGGTACTCCGACAAATGGGATCCGCTGAGCTATGGTAGAGCGTACGATTTTTCAAAGACCTTTTTCAGCCAGTTCCGGGAATTACTTGATGCAGTCCCCCGCATTTCACTTCAGATCGACAATTGCGTGAACTGCGACTATACAAATCAAATTATCGACTGTAAAAACTGCTACCTTGTTTTCGGCGCGGGGTGGAACGAAGACTGCAACTATTCCTACCGAATCATTTCCTCAAGAAAAATCACCGATTCGTTCTTCATCTTTAAAGATGAACAATGCTACGAAACGATCGAGAGCCGTGATTCGGCACTGCTCTACTTTTCTCAAGATATCGCCGATGGTTTGAACCTACTCTTTTGCTACGACACGAGCGGTTCGGATAACTGCTTTATGAGTTCTAATTTGCGTCGTTCTTCCCACTACTTCCGTAACAAACCGCTCGACAAAGAAGAGTACGCGAAGAGCATCGCCGAAATCGACACCGGCTCCTACAAAAAACTCGAAGGGTACAAAAAAGAATTTGCGGATATGTACGCGAAAAGCATTCACCGATACGCGAATTCTAAAAATGTTACGAACTCAACCGGTCATGCGTTTAGTAACACAAAAAATGCTTACTACTGTTTCAATGGATCGGATATCGAAAACTGCCGCTATCTGCTATTTGGAAGCCAAGCTAAGGATAGTATGGATGTAAATATAGGCGATGGAATGGAACTTTGCTACGAAAACTCCACAAGCGGTGTTGAGGTCTACAACATAAAGTTTTCCTCGGACACTTGGCCGCAAGTTCGCAACCTCGAGTACTGCGAATCCTGTCGCGGCGGTGCATCGGATCTCTTCGGTTCTATCGGCATTCGGGGAAAACAATACTGTATTTTGAACAAACAGTATCCAAAGGAAGAGTACGAGGCGTTGGTACCGAAAATTAGGAAACAGATGGATGAAGTACCCTATGTCGATGCGAAAGGGCGAATATATAAGTACGGGGAATTTTTTCCCGTCGAGATAGCTCCCTTCGCTTACAATGAAACAATGGCGCACGATTGGTTCCCGCTCACCGAAAGAGAAGTAACCGGTGAGGGATGGCGATGGAAAGAAGAAGCTGAGAGAACCGCTGCAATTGATATTTCCCCAAGCGATCTACCAGATCATATTAAAGATGCCAATGAGAGTATTGTGGGAAAAACGATTGGATGCCTGCATAAAGGTTTTTGTAACCAGAAATGTACCGTGGGATTCCGTATTATTCCTTCGGAATTTCAGCTATACAAAACTAAGAATATCGCACTTCCACGCCTGTGCCCCAACTGTCGCCATTACGAAAGAATGAAGCGTCTGACCACCTACAAACTTTACCGGCGCCAATGCGCTTGCGATTATGCCAATCATACTAATACAAGGCAGCACATTCATCATACTGAAGGCCGCTGCCCTAATACCTTTGATACTCCATATGCCTCTGACCGGAAGGAAATTGTGTATTGTGAAACCTGCTACCAGGCAGAAGTTGGTTGACTCATGAAAACTTAAAACATTACGATGGCTGCCCTAGGAATTTCCTTTGCACTTGGATCTGCATTGATTTTTACCTTGTATAGCTTACTTTCACGCGTAACTGCGGTAAAAAGCGATGAACCAATGACTATTGCAATATTGCATGATTTTTTTGCCACTGTTATTTCTTTAATGGCGTTCATTGTAATCCGACCAGCATTCCCCGGAAAGTTGAGCGTATGGGTATGGATTGCGGTTATTTTATCGTGTATTGGATACACCATTTTCTCTGCAACAAAATTCTTTGGCCATAAATACATTGAAGTTTCGTATCGAACGCAACTTACTCAAATCGCTCCCATTGCTACCTTCATTGGATCTGCGCTCATCTTGCACGAAGAAATCACATTGCGCAGATTAATTGCAGTAGTACTTATTGTTGGAGGTAACATGATCGCGCTCTATAAACACGACGGGAAAGTATCTCTCCAGGGAATTCGCATCGTTCTCTTGGGAGCTGTAGCAATAGGACTTTCTTATGTCGCCGATAAATTTGCTTCGCCCTCATTCCCCCTTAGCCTCTACATGTTAATCACCTACGGAATTCCGGGTATTCTCATATTTTTAATCTTTCGCTTTCAGCGAAAGGATGCCCTCGGGCTAATAAAGCGAGAGTTGGTTCTTCGCACTTGGAAAATTCCTTTCCTTGCATTTTTGAGTGTCGCTGGATATTTTCTTTTTTTGAAAGCTTTTGCCTTAGTTGATGCATCGGTTGCATCACCTGCTCTATATAGCTCAACAATTCTCACCTCGCTCGGTGGAATTATTTTTCTTAGAGAACGGTCAAACCTTAGGAGAAGGATCTTCGGTGCTGTTGTTGTATTTTTAGGAATTGTGCTGCTTAAATGAGAATAAAATAACTTAAATTCTCCTTACCCAGCTTGATCCCCCACGGTTCCCCGCCTGCGCCAAGGCTTCGGTGGGTAGGTAGCTCGAGGAGGCCAGCCAACTCGTGATAGGTTCTCGCGCTCGAGAAGCGTCGAGTTTTACCTCATTCAGGAAAGAGGCTTTTTTTGCTATGATTGGGGCGTAAAAACGCCACCCAAGCATGGAGAAATATTTTACTAGACTTAAAGAGAGTCTAACTGATTTAAGAATAACTACCGCAAATCTCACGGTACTTATTAGAACAATTTTTTTTGGTGTTCTTGCTACTGAGATTTGCCGTATTTCAATACTAACCACAGGGAAAATTATTCCGCTCGACTTAGAAAACCACAGGTATAAAATACTCGTGATTTATGTTGTGGGGTTCCTTATTCTGACCTTCTATCTTTTAGCCAGAGACTTTTACGCTAACTTCAAAAAGATTTTAAAAAGTGGCCGATTAGATATTCTGATCGCGTTTTCTTTTGGTATTTGGCTGAGTATTGTATGGAGTAGCCATTTCTCTGGTTGGTATATTAATACCATCGCCGCCCTAGATACCGTTCAATTATTAACAATAATTTCAACACCATTTATTTTAGGATTCTTAGTTTTAACGAGATCGGGCATTTGGAAAAGAGATCAAATAGAATCGTCGCTCGTCGTTGATCTAGAGCTAGAAGAGAAAAACGACGACCTTCTCAATTTCGCCGAAAAGGCTAATAGATTCGCTGAGAGAATTTTCAATGGTGGTTCGCCAGAAAGTTTCGTATTCGGGGTTGATGCACCCTGGGGAATCGGAAAATCAACCTTTATCAATTTTTGCCAAGAATATTGGAAAGAAAAACATCCTAGCCAAACAATTGTCTATAAATTCAGTCCCCTGCGCCACTCGGGCACCACTCAACTTCTCGAAGTCTTTATCGATGGCCTTATTCACGCAATCCAAAAAGATTCATTCGTGCCCGAGATTAAGCCTCTTATTTCTCGCTATTCTCGGCTACTCAAAGAAGTAAGTCGGTTTTCTCTGTTCGGATTTACGCTTCCGACACTATCAGTAAATTATACGGCTGACGAAGCATTTAATGACTTGAATGCTATCCTGCGTCGTTTTGATAAAAAAATAATCATTGTCGTTGATGATCTCGATCGAATCGATTTTACAGAAATCAAAGATATTTTATTCGTCATAAGAAAAAGTCTTATTCTTCCGAATATTTCATACGTCCTTTGTTACGATACTGAAAATATTAATGCATTAGATGCGAAAAGCCCTGAAACTGAAAAAATCCGTGAGTTCTTAGAGAAATTTATTAACATAAAAATTAGTCTCTACTTAGATAGAGATGATCTATCAAAATATGTTTCTGAAAATCTAGAGAAAGCTCTTTCAACAAGCATAGTCGATCCCCTTCCCATAAGGCAGGCCATTGGTGGATTATTAGATATCTATAAATCATCTTCATATCATAAATACCTTCCTTTTATAGGTGATGTGCGAAAACTAAAACGTCTTATTAATACCGTGATGATGTTTGATCTTCAGGGGACCGATTTTAAAAATAGCGATTTTGATAAGCGAGATTTGATCAATTTACTACTTATCTATATTCACTACCCAGATGTCTTTAGAAAGATATATGACACTGAGACAAATGGTGGCCGGGGCTTCTTTTCTCTAGTAATACCTCACGATGATGGTTATCCACCTGAAACCTCGGGTCAATCCCGATCATCTTTTAGCGACTCTACTTATAAAAATTCTCTCTATTACCATGATTATTTAAAACAATTTCGGAAAGATAGTCGACAGCGTTTTCTACTAGATGAGATCTTCAATGTAAATGTCAGACTAAAAAATGCTATTGGAAGTAATTTCCCGGACGGTGATAGATATGCACAAATAGATAATGTTCCAGATGATATACGTACTTCGCTAGCTTGTTTTAATGGTGAGTGGACCAATGGTAGAAATCTTGAAACATATTTAGATTTGATCATAAAACTCTCGAAGCCAGAAGACGTAGGCCAGCATCGTTTTTACATGAATAGAAGAGACCAGATCACTCAAGGAGAAGTCAGCCCCAAGAGTGCTTTTGCGGATGAGAAATTTACATACAACAGTGGTGAGAGTACTCGAGAAAAACTTTGGCGCATATTAGTTAACAATGCCCATGGGCTTAAAAAGAATCCAGCTAATTCAATAATAATCTATTTACTAGAAAGCATCCCCGAATATTCTTTATTAGAACTAAAAGATTTTGGCATGGGTTTACGTCATGATCTTGATTATTTCCTAACCCGTTTATTAAATGATGCCGGCTGGATTGATGCTGCAGGAGAACATTCTCGTAATACTCCAGAAAATATTAAAGAAATTAGTGAGTGGGTTTTCGGAACTGGTAGACACGCGGAAAATGGGGTTCTCACAACGCTGTCACAATCGGATCGCGGGATCCTTGGTGTATACGATTTAATGATTTTCCGCTTAGCATGCAGCGCAGATCGAGGTGGAGATATATTCAATCTTTCACGAGCGCTAGCGCAGCACGCCGATGAAGAGGCTCCTACCGAAGGTGATATGCGTATTATTGCACGCGAAGAAATGCGAGAAATTTCGCAAAAAGTGTTTTCGATATTTAAAGCGCGGTATATTGACCCTGGTAGAAATATTTTTGACGATACTGCAGCTCTTCGGATAGCAGATCTCGCGAGTAAATCTAATAATTATCTACTAAAAAAGATTGCGGAAGGCAGAATTAAACAATCTGATATCGACAAAAAATCTACCGAGCTTAAAACCCGAGTGAGTAGTTTTATTCTTTATCAACTTGGTAATAGTGAAATCAGCCACGGTGTTGGTTGTGGCTACTATGATCCAACAGGGAAAGAAGATAAACAAGTAATTCGTGGAATTGTAAATGATTATCTTTTTAGTATCTGCTTCAATCCATCTGAACCAAAAAACGTTGAGCATCTCATAGATTACTTGTTTAGAAACTTTGCTAGCGTATTCGCTTCTGCTCGTGAAGATGGGCGAAAATATGAACCAAGCATCAATGAATTTACAAAAGTTCTAGACAAAGTAAAACTTGCGGAGTATTGGCAAAAAAATAGCGCGACAATTAAGGCACTTAATTTACACGAAAAGGAAAAAATCGTTTTCGTTGGTAACGATGAAGCATCGTACAAAGAAAACGTACCGTTGATTTATAAAGTCCTAGATGACAATGTAACCGAAGTGGCAGTAATCCCGGCACTAACCATAACAACTCCTACCCCTGGTTAAATCGACGGACTAATCTCCTTATTTTTTAAAGAAATTCTGTTTTTTAGGCATCCTAGTAGCTCTCTCTTCTCAATATCCGTTCCTTCTTTAAGAAGATATTTTGCATAATTCCGTATATCGATATCGGCAATCATTACTTTTTCTTTACTACCAAGAACTACCTGCTGAAATTTCTTAAAGCGTTCAACTTCGGTTTTAATTTTTTCTTTTATCCCAATCTCATCAATATCAATTTTCTCAATAAGCTCTTCAAATTGCTTGATCAAATCTATCTCGTTTATATAGCCGCCTTTGCAAAATCTGTCTTTCGTCTTCGCACATCCGTAGTAGACGTGCCGGTGAACGTTGCCGTTTTTTTGCTTCTTGAATTTCTCGTCGGCGGTTATGCCTGACCCACATAATCCACAAGTCATTAGCTTCGTAAAAGCGAATTCTTTACTTTCGGATCGTATAAATTGAGTTTTGATTTGGTTTTGAACTGCATCGAATAACTCTTTAGATATGATCGGCTCGTGTTTCCCGGTATACCAATTTCCGCTTTTCTTTGGATATTCGAAAACCCCATAGTAGAAATGATTTTGCAGAAGTAGATACACATTGCCAAGAGTAAGATTTTTGTTCCCGGTAATGGTTTTAAAATTGAGATCGAATTTGAGCCAGTGATATGTTTTCCTTCCGCTCCATTTTTCGTAGGCTACTTTTTCAAACATCTGCTTAATTACCGGTGCCCGAGCAGGATCAATGAGAGTTTCGCATTTCCGATCCATCCGTTTTTCTTTTATGTATCCCGTAGGGGCGGGAGCGGGCCAGAGACCCATTTCAACCCGAGTCTTCAATCCCCTTTTTACGTTGATGCTTTTATTGTCGTTTTCTAGTTTTGCTTGGCTACAGAGAATCATGAGAAGAAACTTTTCATTCGGAGAATTTCTAAACTGTTGGCCGTAGGTACGGATTTCTACAAGATGTTTTTGATCCATTAGATCAACGACGCTGCCTAGGTCACCTGCATTTCTACTTAATCGGTCAGGTGCCCAGGTGAGTATTCCATTGAACCTATCCCGTTTTATGTCTTCTAGAATTTCTTTAAAAACCGGGCGCTGACCAGAATCCTTTGCGGAATGAGCTTCTCTTCGAATATCTATAACCTCAAGGGTATCTCGTTCTGCAATAGCGAGCATCTCTTTGACCTGGGAATCGATAGATAGGGCTTGTTTTTCGTCTTGCTCGGTCGATTTACGAGCGTAAAGGCAATACTTCACTTTTATCGTTGGAATCGCTGCTGGAGAGCCTATAAGCGCCGTGGGTTGAATTTCCATGCCACCATTGATGACAGACTGGTCCCAGGAGTAAAGAAGAGCTGTTGGCAACGTGTTGGCAACCCGGCTTAGCAGAACTAATGATCTGCGATAGGGTCTTGGAGGGGCGAGGGTTTAGGGATATTATGGTCATTAACAACTGAATAGCGGTAGTAGCCTAAACCCTCCGAGTAATCGGGCGGCATGGCTCAAGAAATTCTCTAGGTGATACCAAACTCCACGTTTGGCCTATTCACCTAGAGTCACATCCGAAAGGGTGTGGATCCCGCAAGGGGTCGGGTCAGCGTGGAGTTTTGTGTTTTAAAATCTCCACGATCATTGACTCATTCTGCCGAGATAATTGGTCGACAAAAGATAATTAAAGACTCAATAACTAATCATAATATGAGTAAGCAAAAAATCATTTACTTGATAGTAGGAATTCTGATAGTTGTGGTGTTGGCCATAATTCACGTCGTGATAACTAACAATACTAATGAGGCACCCTCTATCGTTTCCTTACCTGAAGTAAATAAAACTCAGGATGCTGAGCAGGTTGCAAAAAAAATAGTGACCTCGTATCTTGTATCTCCCGGATCAGCACAGTTCAGTAGTATTATTTCCCACGAAAAATTAATAAGTGAGCCAGATTTCTTCGTAGTCTTCGGAGATGTTGATTCGCAGAACGCTTTAGGAGGGCTCTTAAGAAGTCATTTTTTTCTAGAACTGCGCCTTACTGGCGGATCTTCGAAAGACTTAACAAGCTGGCAGATTGAAATGTTTGATCTTGGAGGTACGAATTTCTTCTCAGATGGGAAAGAAACAAATCCACCTCTTGAGCTTAATCAACAGGTCCTCGATACGACAGAGAAAATAGAAGATCTTTATCGCAGTCTTGAATAAATATCTCAACAGAAAAATATGACTGAACAAAATGACAATACTGAACCGAAGAGAATGACGCTCCGCTTGGTCGTAAGTTGGATCTTTGCGCTGGTGTTCTGGCTCATCGGATTTGTCGTAATATTCACCTCCTTTGTCACCGGAGCACTCTTTATCGTTGCTGCATTAATTCTCCTGCCACCCGCGAATGCGTTCGCAAAAAAGAAATGGAATTTTGCGATCTCCGGACCACTGAAATTTATCATCGTACTCATTCTTGTGATCGCCGCTCCTATTGTTGGAGCGATTAAGCCGACAGCTGAGGTAGTCAATCAGATAAATGAAAATGTTCAGGCAACGAATACGGTTGTGCCACCGGCTCCTCAAGGAATAAGTAATCAAGTCGCTCCTCCGCCGCAGCCAGCAGTGAAGCCCATAGCGCCAGCACCCGCGCCAAAGCCAGCAACTCCGCCACCAGCGTCTAAACCATCTCCGCAAATTATTTACTATCCAGTAGTCTCTGTTACCGATGGCGATACCTTCAAGGTAAACATTAATGGAACTATTGAAACGGTTCGCGCAATCGGCATCGATACACCTGAAACGGTTGACCCAAGAAAGCCAGTCCAATGTTTTGGGAAAGAAGCTTCGAATAGATCTAAGGCCCTA
The DNA here is from genome assembly GCA_038063175.1 of Patescibacteria group bacterium. Lineage (GTDB taxonomy): Bacteria > Patescibacteriota > Minisyncoccia > UBA6257 > 1-14-0-10-40-38 > JBBTVP01. The sequence continues at coordinate 8,043 of JBBTVP010000007.1, read as the reverse complement.
CTTACGAGTAAAAATATAAAACTTGAATCCGACCCTACCCAAGGAGATCGTGATAAATACGGACGGCTTCTTCGATACGCCTGGCTTGAAGATGGAACATTTTTTAATAAGCAGATGATCGCAGATGGTTATGCCTCGGAGTACACCTACAAGGTCCCATACAAATATCAGGAGGAATTCAAAGCCGCAGAGGCCGAGGCGAGAGCGGCAAAGCTCGGCCTCTGGGCAGACGATGCGTGTATAGAAGAGAGTTCGAATCCGCCGCCTCCAGCGGCGCAGCCAGGAGGGCATACCTTTTATACAAGCTCCTACTACAGCGCCAAGTTCTACTACTGCGATACCGACGACGGTTGGAAGGGGTTGTCACCAAAATACCTGAAGTCGTTTCTGAGTGCAGAGGCGTTGCTTCAGTCGTACTCGGATAGAATACTGCACGAGACGTGTAAGTAGTCTTATTCATCCGAACTGCCTGCGGTAACTCTCGGAAATGAGCTATATCTCTCGAGTATCTCTATGAGGAGCATTGAGAATGCGTCGGCCATATCATCATGCGCTTCGACGCCGAAGTTAATGATCTGATTTTCAAGTTCCTCAGTTCCTTTTTCAGGAAAGAATACCTGCCCATCACGAACCATCGGAGATACGATCGATAATCGTGTTCGTTTATCCATCCGACCGGGATTGAATTCACGGACGTTCATTCCCAGCCGCTCAAACTGCTGCCCAATTCCTATCTGTCCACCCACCGCTTCAATAACCAGGTATGCACCGTGAGCTCCCTGCGCCAGGATAGATTTAATGAGTAATTTGATCCGATCAATCAAGTCTGGTGTCTTAAGACGCTCATTAATTACCTCTGGCAGGATATAGACATACGGTTTGTCGTTGATTACATAGACCTTGGCCGCTATAACCGCGCTATAGTCAGATCTTTCTGTTTCCCGAAATGCAGGATCTATGGAGATGATGGTTAAGAGATAATTATCGGGATGAGGAAAGCAGGTGTAGCGCTCTATCCAGACCGGCTCGATGATTTGATCAAGATCGCCGACAATCTCCAATAGAAACTCCTGCCTCCATGCACGCTCGTCGCCAACTTTCTTTTTGAGCTTTTCTATTGCCTCCTGATTGGGAAATTCCCCCGGCCATGCGATATTTCCCTCTTTATCCAGGAGTGGATAGGAACGGGTTATGCCTGAAGTTTTGCCCTCCAAAATCTCCCTTCGCAAACGCATAATTAGAGAATCTTCATGGAACCTGGTACCAATCACAAGGATTTTTGTTTGGGGATTTCCAAGCGGTACGATGTCTTTTTTGAACCAATCGTATACTTTATTCCGATTGTCTCGACTTTTAACCGAATCTAAATCTTCCAAATCATCACAAATAATCAGGTCTGGACGGTGCGCTCCATGACGCAGTCCGCGTACCTGCTGCTCAAGTGATGCGATCATAATTCGGGCATCGTATTTAGGAATAACGAGCGTGACCGATCGCCATTCGTCATTCTGCTCTTGGAATGGACCCAAATCCGCTTTCAGGAGTTCATTGAATTCAAGCTCTCGCTTTATATTTGCAAGGTGAATTTTAATTTGGTTTTGTGTTTGAGCGAACAGGACTACAAATTTCTTTTGCGGACGCCCGAGAATGGCCCAAATCGGGTACGACATGGCCATAATGGTTGATTTTGAAGATCCTCGAAAAGCCTCAATCACGGCTAATTCCACCGCATCGTCCTCGGTAATCGAGAAAAATTCTTTTTGGAACGGTGCGGTTTTAGATTTCACGTAGTGGGGAAAATATACATTGAAAAATAATAGGTGATTTTTCCTTACGACTGCTCGCCTAACTTCTTGATCGCTAATAACCTTTTTCCAGAAGGGGTCCTCGGGATCTATTTCTAAATTATTGCTTGGGTTTTCCATGGTCGTTTTGTTTTATTTCTAATGGTTCAATGAGGGGAAGAGCCGCTCGTTTAAGCGCCTCCTCAATCAATGCCTCCTGCTCAGAAGTAAGGACATGACTTGTTTCTACTTTTGCCGTCACCTCTACACGGTCACGGAATTTTGGATTTCGGTGCTTTAACCAAAAAGATATGGCTTGCCAATTCTTCTCGCGGATAAGGCTAAGCACCTGACTTTCCGACATTTCGTTGACCAACGTTTCGCCTTCAACCAAGGCGGCGTCCATTTGCTCTTGAAATTCTTTATCTTCACCACGCCAGCGGTATACACTATTGCGAGAGATACCGACCTTCTCGCAGCAGACCTGAATAATTGGTATTTTTCTTAACTGTTCTAAGAAGGCATCCCTGACTTTATTTTTCTTCATGGTCCGTGCGAAATTATCCAAGCTTTCCTGGCAGTAAGTTTTTCGTATCGCCGTATTACCAGGTCGCAGAACGCTGGCTCAAGCTCAACCGCGTATACCCGCCGCCTGAGTTGCTCTGCGGCGATCATGGTGCTCCCCGACCCCGAGAAACTATCCAGGATGATGTCTCCCGGGCGCGTGCAACGGCGGATCGCTTTCTCGTGGAGTTTTGGAGGCTTTGAGGTTGCGTGTTCGTAGTCCTTAGTCGATAGTCGTTTAACCATCCATACGTCCAAGTGGTCCAACGTTTCCTGGATCAGATTGTTGCCCGTTGTGATTTCCTTGTTCAAAACCTCGTTGAGGTTTTGGAGATTTTTACTAATATAGGGCCTTCCACGAATTCCGTAGGTACACGGCTCGTAACATTTTGAGAACGCTACACCGGGAGTCGGGTTCTGCGCGTTTTTAAGCCAGAGGCAAACTCGCTTATTTTCTATCCCTAATTCGCGATACAAATCCTGAAGGGTGCCGATATGAATTTGATCGCTCCAGTAGAAGACATGCGCGTCATTTTTTGTGACCGAGAGAGCATTTATGAGACTCTTCTTGAGAAACTCTTTATATTCCGACTCGCTACGGTTGTCATTGACGTTCCCACCATAGCGCTGCTTCCCGCCGATTCCAGTGTTGTAATCTATCTTCAGGTTATAAACTGGATCCGAATAAATCATTGATGCCTTTTCCTTACCGAACAATTTTTTTAGTACGGCAGGATCCGTGGCATCGCCACAAATAATTTTATGCTTTCCGAGAGCGATAATGTCACCCAGCTTTGTTTTCGGTTTACCTATTTTTTCCAACTCAGCTTTTTCGTCGAAGTAATCTTCTTCTACTTCTAGATTTTCAGCCCAAATGTCTTCAAGCTCCGCCTTGTCGAAACCGATATCGGTAAGTAGATCAAGATCAAAGGATTTCAATTTTTCAAAATCCCAGTCCCCGCCCAAGGCATTACTCGAAATCAGATACTTTTCTGCCTCTTCTTCTGTGAGTATTCTATTTGGCACCCTAACGTCGATCTCTTCTTCTCCTCTCCCAAGGATTTGCAGTACCTTTACTCTCTGATGTCCGGCGAGTATCTGGTTGTCACGCCCTATAGCCGGTATTTCAACAAGGTTGAAGGCCTGTAGGCTTTTTTTTAAATCTCTTAGCTGCTTATCGCTTAGCGTTCTTGGGTTTTTCTCAAACGGAATAAGGTCATTGACCTTTCTTTTTTCTGTATGCCACACCAGTTTTTTATTCGGCATTTTAAATGATTTTTTTAACTAACTTCTTAGGTATATCTACTTAAATTTCAGTCAGCAATGAAAAAAGACGCGAAATCAGTGCGCTAAAAACAAAAACACCCGCTGAGTTTTCAGCGGGTGCCTATTCTTCGGTGTCGGTATAATCTATGGTCTCGGCGTAGAGACTACCTCCTGAGGAGTAGAGTTCTCCTTTGCTGCGTAAGAGCGGTGGCGGCCTGAGTTCAAAACGAGGACGATAGCCCTCTATCGGATCATATCGATGGAAAGGATTTTTAGGTATACCAAATACGGTTTTTAATTTTTTAGAGAGACTTCTCTTGATCTGGTGGCAATCGTTCGACTTAATCTTCATTTCTTGAGCGATATTTTGGACCGTTGGTTTAAATAAATTTTCAGACATAGAAGCGAAGGCGAGTTGTTTGAGAAATTCGCTTTGCTGGTTAGGAATTTTTGCAGAAGTGTTCCTACGAACAAGTCCGAGGAGTTCATAATCGTAGGTCCCAATCAATTCCTTTTTACAAAAAATGTCGGCTGACCTGTTGTCTTTTAAGTCTATTCGAATGTCATCCCATCGAACACCATCAGGAATTGCAATTGATTTTTCTATTTTGATTTGCCGCAAATCAGCTTTATGCTCAAGTTCTATTCTTCTCATCACGACATCAACGATCTCTTCGGTGGAGGCGCGCCTCGGCGGAGGAGCTATGACAAAAACATCTTTCTCAATCATCGAATTTTGAAAATAAGATGTATTCGATCCAGATAAAAGAATTCCCCGCATTTCGTTGATTGCTTTCGTAATAGGCTCCATATTCTTTTGGAAGCGCTGAAATGGCGCGATCATTATATCCGACATTTCGACCATGCGCCGTTGCGTTGCAGCTGCTGCCTCTGAAAGAAGGCGCATGGATGCAATCAGGGAGACTTCTTTGATTTCGTTACTCATCTATTTCTTTTTTAATCTCTTCAAACTGGTTCTCGATTTCAACTAATCTCTTTTTACTGGCCTTAATAAGCTCTGCAGCGCTTTTAATTTTTTCGAGAGCCTGTTCCACGTCTAGTTCTTCTTGAGCATCAAACCACTCGAGAATTCGGGCAATTTCCTCAAGGTGATGCTTAAATTCGCTTGTTTCTTTTTTGGGCATGATATTTATTCTACGATCGATTGTATGGTCCCATCTCCTACTTGCGTGTCTAACTTACTTCCTGGTTTTGCGTCCTGAATACTTTTAACAATTTTACCACTTTGCCGCACGATTGAATAACCGAGTTTCAACTGCCTAGTCGGATCATTGAGCCTTATAGATTGCGCTGCAAAAGCCATCCGTTCCTTCAAGCTTTTTATTCGTGCTTCAGTGTGGTCTATCATCGAACTCCCGGAAGTATCCAGGTCTGCACGAATGCGACCAAACTCTTTAGTCATACGCGCGAAAAGATATGTGAATTGATGAAGCTTCGCATACGCTTCTTCCCAAGACTGATTTAATACATGAGCTGCAGCAGTTGGGGTTGAAGTCATACAGTCAGCGGCAAGTGCAAAAAGTGGCACGTCTTTGTCGTGCCCAATGCCTGCGATGACTGGAACGGGAAAATTCACTACCTCGCGCACTAGCATTTCATTATTGAATGCCTGTAGTGACTCAAGCGATCCCCCACCACGAATGACAACTAACACCTGAATATTCTGTTTCTTCATGACCTGGAAGGCCGCGTGGAGATCTTTTAAGGCTGCTTGTCCTTCAACCCGGGAATTAGCGAGTGAGATTTTAAAGCCGAATTTCCCTAAATTATTTCTGAAATCGCTAAGCACCGCCCCTTCGCTTGAAGTGATAACTCCAATCCTGTGAACTAGTTCCGGAATCTTTCGTTTCCGAGAAACATCAAAGAGTCCTTCTGCGGCAAGCTTTTTCTGTAGTGCATCGTACGCCTTCTTCAGAGCACCTTCGCCCACAAGCTCGATCGTATCCACGATAATTGAAAACTTTCCATTTTCTGGGTATACCTGCGGGTGGCCCGAAATAATTACCTCCATACCCGCTTCCAGCTTTATCCCGCACAAAGTATAGGTACTCTTCCACATAATGCAGTCGAGCACTCCGGTCCCGCTTTTATCTTTTACCGTGAAATACACATGCCCTGATGGCTAAATTCTACAAGTGGAAACCTCGCCAATAACACGAGCTTCTTGTTTCTTGAAAAAGACGTTTAAAAACTCAATATACTCCGCAACGGAGAATGTCTGCTTAAGATCGGGAGGACTGACTTTCTCTTCGCTTTCCATAGTATTTATTATGTCATAAACCGAAAAGAAGCTATAGAATACATGGCTATATGAATGAGAAGTATTTGCGTCCCAAACAGGAGTATATCGATCGCTACGACCGCTACACCGTCGAGAAATGTCGATGGTGGCTTTCCCATTCCATAGACACGAAATCTCTCGCCAAAGATCCTAATGAGAAGAAACTGAGCGAAAAAGAGGAGAAACAGGCACTCGCCTACATAAACCATCTCCACAACTATTTCTATACCGGTGAGCGATATATCAAAAAAGAAGAAACAATTCGGGAATGGATGCGGGAGGACGAGGCGCGGGACAAGTTCTTTGAAGCGGCAAAGGCTCCGGAAAACATTACCTGCCTTACCTGCGGGCGACTCACGTTCGTAAGCTCAAAGCATTTGAATATGGGCTGGGATAAGAAACCGGATACCATCCTCTTTTTCTATGACTGCCCACTGGGCCACATCCCTCACCGGGCGTTCTATGAAAACGGAGAAGAATTCAGACATGATCCCCCACGCTGCCCGAAGTGCAAAACTCCCGTCAACGAAGAAGATACGGTAACGGATGCCGCATTCATTACGAACGTCACTTGCCCGAAATGCGACTACACCGATACGAGTGAAATAAAACGAACAGTCCATGAGGAATCCAAACCCGATCCCGACTACGCAAAAGATCGCGCCCGATTCTGCCTTTCAGAAAAGGAGGGTCAAGAATTCATACAGCAAAAATACAACTTGGAGCAGGTCAGTAAGATGATGGATGAACTAAAGGAAAAAGATAAGAACAAAGAACTCTATGACAAGGTCGCCAAGCTAAAGAAATTGAAAATTATTGAGTTAGAGCAACTGCTCGCACCTGTACTTGAAAAGGAAGGGTATATAAAATTGCAGTTCAAGACTCCGGAAATCACGAAGGACGTAGTGGTCCCTTTCGTAGTTTATGAGCAGCGCCCTGATCGAGAAGATCGTGCGAGTACCTACGAACTCGAAAAACTCCTCAGAAAAACCCTTAAAGAAACGAACTGGAGACTTATGACGGACGGGGTAAGTTACCGATTAGGAATGCTCGAAGGACGACTACATGGATACGAACGAGAAGAAGATTTCGTGAAATTAGTGAAGGACAAATAATATTTCTACGATTCCATTTGGAGTTTCTCAATTTCACTTTGCAGCTTTTTAGTATTCCCATGGCTCATAAGGCCGAGATATGACTGTATCGTTGCGTTTTTACCTTTAGTCTTCCGGAGACCGCGAAACATCCGCCTTTTAGTGGCCGTTCGAAGGACGCGGTGATCCGGGAAATGCACCCAACCTAGGAAATCCACTCCGGAAGCAACGGTTTTGATAAAAAGTTTATCGGGATGCAATGTAAGCCGTAAGCGCATGGTGAGAAATTCTTGGATCCGAGGGATTAAACTTTCTATCCAGCTTCGATCATCAGAAAGAAACACGAAGTCATCTGCATAGCGAAGATAGTGCCTTGCTTTCAAGGTGTGCTTTGCAAACTGGTCAAACTCATTCATGTAGATATTTACGAGAAGCTGACTCGTAAGATTCCCGAGCGGGAGACCAACGCTAGGCTTCACGGAAAAGCTGGAAACAATGTTTTTCAGCAAATCAATAATATTCTTGTCCTGAATCCGTTTCTCCAGCAAAGAAAATAGAATTTCATGATCGATGTTTGCGAAAAACTTTTTGATATCACATTTTAGAACCCACACGGTACGAGTGTTATTTTTACTTGCGATATTCGAAAAATATTTGAATCTTCGTAACGCTTTATGCGTCCCCTTTCCGAGTCGGCATGAGTAGGAATCGGCAATGAATAATTTATCGAAACGTGGGTATAAAATTCGGTAAATTGCATGGTGCACTAAACGATCTCGCACACTAGCCTTATGAATTTGGCGCGGCTTAGGATCGGAAATCTTAAACGCGTAATAACCTCCATGCTTATATCGCTGTTGCGCTAAATCTTCATGTATTGCTAGGATGTTATCCATTAAACGGAAAGAGAATTCCTGAACATCATGCTTTTTCCGTTTACCACAAACAAACTCCTGCCATGCTAATAATAGATTCTCAACCGAAATAATATCCCCATACTCATGAGCGAACTCCCGTTTCGAAATACGTTTCA
>JBBTVP010000006.1:0-1329 GCA_038063175.1 Patescibacteria group bacterium | reverse complement strand
GCCAAATGTTCTATTATGTATATATCTTACAAAGCAAAAAGGACAATCGATGGTACACAGGATATACGGCCGATCTACGGAAGCGCTTTAGTCAGCATCAGGCCAATCTTCATGGCTGGACTAAAAACCGAGGCCCGTTTGAATTGATATATTATGAAGCTTGCAAAAATGAAGTCGATGCAAAGTCGCGCGAAAAATATTTAAAATCAGGCATGGGTAAGCGCTATCTAATTAATAGACTAAAACGCTTCCTGGCTCTAACGGGATGAACTATGCAAATCATTAAAAACAAATGGTGGTTCCTCGGAGTCTCGGGACTTCTCGTTGCCGCAAGTATTGGTGCGATTGCGATTCATGGATTTAAATTCGGAATCGATTTTTCAGGTGGCACGCTATGGCAGATCGATTTTGAAAAAAACCCAACGCGCGATGACCTTGTTTCATTGGTGAGCACCGATACCGATCTTTCTGGGAGTACGGTAACCGAAGAAGGGGAGTCGGGGAGCGGAGTATTCTTCTTTCGGACACCCGAACTCACAGAGGCAAAACATCAGGAAGTTGCGAATGCGCTTCGTGCACAATTCGGCGGGTTTGAAGAGCTCGGATTCCAGACAATTGGTTCATCAATCGGCGCAGAACTTCGGAGCAAGGCGATTACCGCTTTTCTGTTGGTGCTTATTGGTATTTCTCTCTACATCGCGTTCGCGTTCCGAAAAGTCTCTCGGCCGGTTGCTTCCTGGAAATATGGCATTATTACTCTGCTTACGCTTTTCCATGACGCGCTTATTCCTGCTGGCATCTTCGCAATCCTCGGTGCACTGAAGGGGGTTGAAGTAGATACAAATTTTATTGTCGCAATACTGGTTGTGATGGGGTTCTCGGTGCACGATACGATCGTTGTCTTTGATCGAATTCGGGAAAATATCCGGATTTCAGATGTCGGCCGTTCAGACTTCGATGAACTCGTGAATCGGAGCGTGAACCAAACCATGGCTCGTTCGATCAATACGTCGCTTACCCTCGTCCTCGTGCTCATCGCGCTCTATTTCTTCGGCGCTCCAAACCTTCAGTATTTCATTTTCGCGATCGGCATTGGGACGATTGTCGGAACCTACTCTTCGATATTCGTTGCAAGCCCGCTCCTTACACTCTGGCGCAAAAAGGAATAGAAAAAGACTTGGTATTTGCAATAGAAAGTTTGAGATGCGATCATAGCGATTGTCAATAAAAAGCACATATAAATCAGGTTTTTCAGGGGCTATTGACGCTAAATAACTTATCTGATATATTAATATGGTCAAGAAAATGAGTGTAAAAAATATGCATACA
>JBBTVP010000005.1:0-24523 GCA_038063175.1 Patescibacteria group bacterium | reverse complement strand
CATCCCAGTACCGGTAGTCAACCGGCGAGAGACTATCGAACACGTCACGCATTCTCATGTTTACCTCCTGTAAAAGAGCGCGTCACCGACTGTTGAGTTTAGATGCAAAGAGTAATGGTGTCAAAAAGTTCGATCAAAACTAAAACGCCCTCGCGAGGAAGGTATTCCTGGTTTTGTGCGCCCGCGAGGAATCCCCTCCTCTGCCCCGCTAAGCGGGGCTGCGGCGGGCAGGGAACCTCAATGTGCTCTCGGCAGGAATCGAACCTGCATCGCCTCCTTCGGAGGGAGGCGTCCTATCCATTGAACGACGAGAGCCCTACTACGCTCTGATTTACATCAGAGCTTCGAAGGGCAAGCTGGTGTGGCATAATTTTGCTTGTCCGTCCGAAGCTGGAACGCAAGTTCGAGCGAAGGAGGAAACGACGAGAGCCCTAATCTCCTTTCGGCCGCCACTATAGCAAGCCACCGCTAGCTCATCAACTTATCATTCCCAAGACGGTAGAGGTATTCGTTTATTTCTTGCTCACTGCCATACACGATTTTCCGCGCCACGCGATACATAAGGTAGCGAGCCGCAATGTTCCCTAAATCGATCGCTTGCCGCGAAAGTTCCTGGGCGTAGGTACCAATCACCGCCCCCGCGACTTTTCCGCCGGCACCAAGCTGACCCATCCCAATTGCAATATCACGCGCGAGGATACGGGTAATACCCTTCAATGTGTCGCTCCCTACGTTAGCAACAAGGGCTTTTATAAACGCCTCTCGCTTCCGCACCTGATTGAGCTCTTCCATTTCTCGAAATAGATCTGCATACCGAACACCAGAGGATGAGACACGGTCGAGAAAAAGAAAATCGGCATAGCGAAGGCGGGTGCGAAGGTAATACACCCACGCGTAGAGCGCAATCGTGGCTGCTACGATCATTCCCCCGATCACCTGCGGAGAAATAGATTTGAAATCGTACTTCGCATCCAGCCATCCACCCGCTCCAGCCGCCACGAAAACTGCGCAGAGAACTAGTACTAAAATTCCGTAGTAACGAAAAAGGATCTGAAGCTCGAAGAAAACGTATTTCCAAAAAAGACGCCGTGCGATGCGCCAGCTCGTTTTTGAATCAAGATTCCTTCCGTCAAAAAAAGAATCTATCCACACCGTTTTCTCAATCTTAAAAATCCCACTCATGATCGTGTAGTAGGGAGCGCCGAAAAGAATTCCCACGATGATGAATACTGATATAAGCGTAGGCGCGAACAGTGCGAACTCTGGCGTAACTTCTCCATTGCCACTCCGCGCAAGAATTTCAAGGATATACCATGCTACAACCGCAACTAAACCAGGCCATACCATAAGGAGCGTGCGTCGCATCAGTAGCCATTTTCGAGAAGCAATATGCCTACCCGCTTCAGTAAGAAGGTCGCGGTACGATGGAAAATTTCCTTCGGTGTTTTTGGGTTGGTCCATTGGTTATTATGCTACCACAAGCGTTGAAGGAGATGCCTATCGCAACCAGTGCACCAACGCATACTGAAAGATTTCGTTCATCGCGACTACCGTGAAGAGTAGAAGGGCAGCTGCTGTAGCGATGAGCGGAATTTTCCCGAGAAGTGGCGGGTGGTGCGGAGTAAAACGCTTCGCACTCCACCACATCGCAATCACTAAGAGTCCTTCGATCGCGAGGAATATTCCACCCACGAAACTTACAAGCCCGATGAAATTATGAAAACCGGCAAGATAGAGGATAACGGGCGCGGAAATGGTGATCATCGCGGCAACTCCTGGAAAAAATTTGAAATCGTACCGGAGAAGATTTTTTGTATCAACTCCCACGAGCACGTACGCACTCCAGATTGACATAAGACCAAGAGCACCAACCCCTATGAGCGCGAGCGGAGGGATATTGCCAATAAGCCCAGTTACCGAATCATCGGAAACCGACCGAGAAAGACTAGTAATTGCAATAACAAAGAGGATGTAGACGACCGCCGGGATGAGCGTGCCTGCAATGATTGCGGACGCAAGCGCTTTCCTCGAATGAACCACGCCTTTCTCCCGGAAATACGCGACGACCGATGGAATTGCGACACGACCAGAGAGCGCGAAGAGTGCCGGACCAAGCGGGAGAAGAACGGTCTGCCATTCCGTGAAAAAACCGACGTCTAAAATACGCGAGGCGTTCGGGATTCCGAATGCGAGGATGCCGAGGATGATCGCTATTTTGCCTCCGGTCAATAAAAATTCAGTAAGTGCGAGACGCTTCAGGGGAAGAAACATGGCGAGCGATGCAAGCGCCCAGAATACCAAAAGTTTCACTAGGGAGTCACCTGGAAAAAGAAGGTTCGCAAAGCTCACGGAGATGATGAGGTAGATCGTAAGTACCGACACCATCTCGAAAATCGCAACTACCGAAGCGACCCAGAAACCCGCACGGCCAAGGTAGAGCTTTGCGTATCCTGCGAAGCGGTGCTCTCCTGGAGAGCGCACGATGAGATCAGCATAGGCGAGGTGTATGAAAAGATAGGCGCCTGCCCCAAGTGCGAGAGCCGCCATCCCCACCCCAAAACCAGCTCTTTGGAAAAGCCAGGGAAGTGCGAACATGCCGGCACCGATTACCGTACCCGCAAGAAGGCCTGCGGGGAGAAAAAAGTTTTTATACCATGCCAACATATATAAAATATAAACTTAGCGGAGGAGCGACATTCTATAGTATAAAACTCCTCGGTATGTACACTTCGGGGGTTCCCGGAAGCTGACGAGCCGAGGGAGAGCGCTCCGCGAGCCCCGCGGAGATAGCGTCCCCGAAGCGTAAATACCGAGGAGGATCGCCTTATACAGCTACTCCGCGAGAAACACTTGGTCGCCTTCCCGAACCCTTTTTTTCACCTTGGTTCCCACTTCTTTTCCTTTTGGGGCAGATGCGATGTCTTTGTGATCGAACTGCAGAGACGAAATCGTCTGGTTGAAATCAGTGGTTGCGCCGCGGAACGTGACCGTAGTTCCCGCTTTGGTTGGTTTTGAAAATTTCACAATCGCAACCCCAATACCTCCATAGTAATGAGTGACGACACCGATGGGTTTCACAGAGCCAGAGCCGGCCCTGCTAGATTTCTCTTTTGCCTTTTTCGCTGGCATAGATTTCTTTGTTCGCGCGACCTTTCCTCGCCTTGATAAGACCTTTACCATATTAGTGTGTGCCATTCGCTTCCTTCTCTGCTTCTATGAGGACAAGAAGCTTTTCAAGAAGCCGTTTCGGGTCACTGTCATAAACAATCTTTCCTGGTCCCCGATGAGAACGCTTCACAAGGTCTTCGATCGTGTCTGCAGTGCCGCCAGTGCCAGTCAAAACCCCGATAGGTTTTTGATTTTCGAATGCGACCGTGAACTCGTTCAGTGTTCCCATCCGTCCGCAGGCAACGATGAGTCCGTCAACCGCTCTCGTGAGAAGTAGATTTCGGCCAGTGTAGTCGAAGCCAGTGTAAATAAGGATGTCGTGGTAATCGACGGGCAAGTGGTAACTCTTCACATGGGCAGATTCCGATGCTGCGGGAGAAAGCCCCACCACAAGTCCGCCTTCTTCCTTCGCGCCCTTCGCGGCCCAGTAGGGAATACCGGTCGTTGCTCCGGTCACGAGCACAAGCCCCCCTTTCGCAACTTCGCGACCGAGTTGCTCCGCCTTTTCTACCGCATCGATCGCGCAGTGGCCGGTTTCTGCCGCGCCCGAGATACCGATTTTGCAACGGATACAGTAAGGTCTTGTGATGCCTTTTGCCTCAAAAAAAGATTTCTGATTTGCCATAGAGATCAGTATACCACCGCGCTATAGCTCTCGCGTATCACCTAAATCAGGAACTTCGGCAGCAACCGCGAATTCATCCACGATTTTCCTCGCGAGCGCATCTGCAGCCATCGGCTCGCCCTGCACAAGAAATACGCGTCGTAGACTTTCTCTCGCAGGCCGAACCCATCCTAAAAGCTGTGGCTGGTCCGCGTGCGCTGAATACCCCCCAATCGCCTTCACTCGTGCAGCAACAGGAACATCTTCGTGGTGAATCCGCACATGGGAAGCTCCTTCGAAGATCTGTCGCCCAATCGATCCCGCCGCCTGATATCCAATAAGAAGAAGCGTACTTTTCGGATCAGGTAAGTACCGCTTCGCATGGTGGAGGATACGCCCCCCGTGGAGCATGCCTGATCCCGCGATGATGATTTTCGGAGCAGGTACGCTGTTTATCGCCTTTGATGCTTCCGTGGTTTCCGTCATGGTCAGCCCGGGAAATCTAAAAAGGTGTGCGCGGTCATCCCCGTTAGAAGCAGGTCGCCCCAAAGCGGCCGTAGCCGTCCCGCTTTTAGCGGGAGGGCGGCTTCTAACGGGGTGAGTGAGATATCTATCATATTTCCGGTATACGTCAGTGAGTTTAATCGCGAGCGGACTGTCGAGGAAAATGGGAATCCTCGGGATTCGCCCTGCTTCCGCGAGATCGTTTAGTTCGTAGAGAATTTCCTGGGTCCGCTCCATGGCAAACGCAGGAATCATGAGTACGCCGCGACGCTTCACGGTATCCTCAACAAGATCTTCTAAAATTTCTTTCCGCGCGGCGAGGTCTTCATGTGCCCGGTCGCCATATGTTGATTCAAGCACGAGATAGTCCGGATGTTTCGGGAGCTCTTCCCGCGAACCAATTAAAGGTGTTGGAGAATTCCCAAGATCTCCTGAAAAGACGACGGTTTCCTTTCTCCCAAGCTTCGTTTGAAACTCCACCATGATGAATGCTGATCCCAAGATATGTCCCGCACTGAAAAAAGTCACCGTGAATGGGCCGACCGAGATCGGAGTATGGTATTCAACCGTTTCCCAGCGCGCGTGGAGTGCCACGATATCCCCTGCTTCGTAGATCGGCGGCTTTCCGAAGCGTTCCGCCTCTTCCGCAAGAAGGTGATCAGAGTCTTCAAGAAGAAGAATAGCGGCATCCCGGGTGGGCGGCGTTGAATATACCTTTCCCCTGAAGCCGCGTTTCACGAGCTGCGGCAAGCGCCCGGTGTGATCAATGTGCGCGTGGGTCACAAATACTGCGGTGAGTTTCGATGGGTCGTACGGGAATGACTCCCAGTTATGTTTTTCACAAAATGCAGATCCTTGGTGAAGACCGCAGTCGATCGCAATAGAGACGCCCTCGTGTTCGATAACGTAGTTCGCTCCTGTTACCATCTTTGCACCGCCGTGGAATGTAATGTTCATATTGCTCTTGAGTTCTTCTATTATACGACGTTAGAAAGTAAAATGAACCCCGCGCTGCAGTGCGGGATGTTTTGAGCTTGATCATATAACTCTCGCATCGTGATGTAATGTGTGGAGATAAAAAAAGAAGCCGCCGCGATTCGTAAATCGCTGCGGCTCCGTGCAATTCTCGCGAGAAGGGCATTGACTAGCCCACCCTGCGCACCTTCCGGCATGCCGGGGTAAAAGGCTTATTGAAGTCCAACGCGTCCCCGACCGGAACGAGTTGGACCATGGTGTAGCCTTCGTCGTCTGTCGTGGTTGCGGTGATGGCGATCTGGCGATCTTTCAAGTGAACCAGCTTCGGGTCACGTGCAGCCCTCTTGATATCCTCGAGTGTGAGCTGTGGATCTGCGGGGCCCACCACGAACTCTGCACCCTCGGAATCCGGAAGACCGATTCTCCGAATGAGTATTATTCGGTGACGCCTTTCCTCTTTTCTCGATGCCATATATTCCCTGCAAAGTAGTTCAAAGAACACTCTCCTGCTGCCACCGTGGCAACATTTGAGTGAGTACATAATACATACTTTTATGAAGATGTCAATTTTTGGAAGATGCGCTTAGCGCTTGCAGCGCCTCTTCAAACACCACTCGATCGTTCCATCGAATTTTGAAAGATTTCCCTCGTCGCAAAAATGGCTCGCTCCCTTTACCGGTTGCGATCACCGTGTCTCCCCGCTTCGCAAGTTTCACCGCAAGGCGCATGGCTTCTCTCCGGTCAGAGATTTCATGGATCCGCTCATGAGGGAATTCTTTTGGGATGCCGCTTCGGACATCAGTAAGGATGTTCCGCACGTCGTCGCCGTAAGAGTTCTCCTCGGTAATGACAATCTCGCGGCAAAATTCAGCCGCAATCTTTCCGAGCTCCGGACGCTTCCACTTGTCACGACTTCCCCCATCAGAACTCAACACACAGATAAGATTTCTTTTCCGCGATTCGGTTCCGTCAGTAACCGCCCGGTACGCCGCACGGAGCGAATCGGGAGTGTGCGCATAGTCCACGATCACCCGAAATGGTTTCTCTTGGACGATTTCCATGCGACCCGGTATCCCTCGGAACGACGCGAGCGCTCGTCGGATAGTTTCCCAAGGAATACCGCGAGATTCTGCAAACTTTGTGGCGGCGGCGGCATTCTCGAGGTTGAAATCGTTCTCGAGCCAGTCTCCGATTGAAACCTTTCCTCGCGCGAGCTTCATCTCCACGAAATTTTCCCGGCTGAAATATTTAAAATCACCTGCCTGGTGTGCTGCATCAAAGAAGTGATCGCGGTTCCGATCTTCGCCATTCACAAAAAAACTTTTTCTCGCTTTGCAGGATCGTTTCGCGATATCTTCGAAAAATCTTACCTTGGCAGCCCGGTACGCCTCGAATGAACCGTGCGCCTCGATGTGTTCAGGGTGGAGGTTCAAAAAAATTCCGGTGTCGAAATCTAGAAACCGGTGCCGATACTGGGCAACTCCCTGCGAGGTAACTTCAACAATCGCATATTCGCACTTCGCCCGCACCGCCGCGCGGAGAAACTTCGGGATCGCAAAACGCCCGGGCATGGTGTTGCCGGTTTCGTTCGGGTGGCTTTCATCTCCTACCTTCACGCGTACCGAGGAAAGTACCGCGGTTTTTTTACCTGCGGATTCGAGAATCCAGGAGATGAGTTCTGCAACCGTAGATTTCCCTTTCGTTCCGGTAACCCCCACCAAAAAAATTTCCTTTGAAGGGAACCCATACCAGAGATTACCAAGGAACACGAGTACAAAGTGGTACCAGCGCTTCACACGTTCCCAGAGATTCATAAAATGAGTGTACCGAAAAATCAGCATAGTTATCAAACTGTTTGAAAAAAAGAGCTCCCGGAACGCGTGTGCGTTTCGGGAGCTGTACGTGTGCGAGACTCGTCTCTATTCGAAGTGGAGAATTGAATCCTCATCGACGAATTCGTCGTCGACGTCGTTGACGCAATCCTCGGAAGTGAGGTCATCGACCTCATCTTCTTCGTCGCAGTCGGCATCCCCGTAGGGATCGGCGAGGTCGTATACGTTGGTCGTCACAGCGAAGTCTGTGACTACGGCTACGGCGCCATCGTCTGCATCCCCGCCAGAAACTTCTGGCACGTAGGCGAAGCCCTCCGTCGCTACCGCTGTTTCGTCGGCTTCGACTTCTTCCGACGACTCCGCCATATTCGCCATGCAGATCTGAACGAATCCGGTCTCATCGAGCCGATGTCTGACGGGATCGGGTTCGCGCAAGCGTCCTATCGATCTGTCCATGACACGGATGCCGTGATTCGAAGGCGAGACTGTGACGCCCCGCCTCTTCCTGTCGGCTGCCTGTCTTCGCAGGATTTCGTTCACTCGTTGATCCGGCAGCACCACTCGGCGTGTTCGCCCTGCGGAATCGGATCCCTCACTTCTTTCCTGCATTGGAACTCTCCTTTTGGTTCCAATCGCCCTTGCTCTGTTCGCCGTTCGGCCTGGAAATCCAGACATGGGAAAACGGCGTACTGGAATAAAATATACCCACGGAATGTGAAAAAGTCAAGAAAAATGAATTTCCTATGAACTATCTATGTTGCTTTCCCTTACGGAGTGCTTCCCGTAACCGCTCGGGAAACCCCGCAGTTGCGGGATCAACCTTCTCGATTGCTGATTTCGCATCGCTCCTGCTAAACCCAAGACTTATGAGCGTCTCCTCAAGCTCGAGGTCGGATTCCATAAGCCGGAGTGTCTCGGGAGTTTTTAGAGCAGAGAGCTTTCCTTTGAGTTCAAGTATCGCCCGCTCTGCGGTTTTCCTGCCAATACCAGAAGCGCGCGTCAGAAGTTCGGGACGGCCTTCATTAATTGCCGCAATGAGCTGCTCCACACGCGCAATGCTCATAATGCCAAGCGCCGATTTGGGACCGATTCCTGAAACAGTGTTCAGACGCTCAAAAAGATCGAGTTCGGCTTCGTGAAGAAATCCATAGAGTTCGAGTGCGTTTTCGCGCACGTGGAGATACGTTGCGAGGCGTACCACTGCGCCCACCTGCGGCAGACGCTCGAACGTTGCGGAAGAGACGAATATTTTGAAACTCACCGGTCCTGCGTCTATAACCGCAAAGCCCGGCTGCTTTCTAGAGAGTTTCCCCGAGACTGATCGGATCATAGAGAATCATTATAGCGCTAAAAGTCCCCCATGAGCATAAAGAACCATCGTCTCCGAGAGAGTAAGACCGGCCTAGCGGCCTCGGAGCGCTCTCGAGGAGAGATGGTTCTTTAGATGAAGCAACTATTCTGTTAGCTACCTCGTGAGCGGATTCTTTGCACCGCGTACTTCGAAGTGGAGGTGGCAACCGGTAGGCCCGGTAACGTTTCCCGTGTTTCCAATCTCTCCAATCTTCTCGAGGCGTGCAACATATGATCCAACAGTTACTGCAACTTTGTTTAAGTGACCATAGCGCGTCGCGGTGCCGTTCGGGTGCTCAATTTCAATAAATCCTCCGTACCCTTCGTTCCAATCTGCGGGACTATCCGCCGCTACCACCAACCCTTCAGCAGCCGCAGCAACCGGCGTGCCGCATGTGTTTGAAATATCAACCGCATTTTTGGGATGGAGTACGCCCCAGTTCCAGCCGGCAGCAGGAATAGCAAAGTATCCGGGAATATTTGGCAAGTTTGCCTCGGCCCCGAGCACCCGTCGCGGTTTTCCACCAGGCACCACAATCGTATCGCCTTCTTTCAGAGGTTCGTCGGAAGGTCTTGAGCTCACGGATGTAATTTCAGCTTCAGAAATACCGTAGAGTACGGCGATTCCCGTGACGGTTTCTCCTTCCTCGGCACGATGGAGTACGCCAGAGACTGGAAGGATAATCATCTCATCGCCTGCCTTCAGCGCCTTGCCCTTGAGTGAGGGATTTGCCCAAAGAATTGTGTTTAAGGAAACACCGAAGTTTGCCGCAACTTTTGAAAGGGTTTCTCCTTTGATTGCCCGGTAAATAGTAAGTCCATCGCGCGTCGTGAGACTCCCTCCCGAGGTAGTCTGAACGGCAAGCGATCCGTCTGATGTTTCAAATGATACAGGATCTTCTTCGGTAATCGATTCAGCTGCGCCAAGGGTATAATTCGCCACAAGCGAGATTTCCGCCTCGGGGGACACCGGCGATTTACCAGGACCTCCAAAGATTGACTGCCTTACATCGAGCGAAAAATCATCGCCGCGAGATGCCGCAGTCCCAGAAATCATCATAGTAAGGAATACGACTGGAATGAGAGTCGCGATAGTGGCCCATGTCAGTTTTTTCCTTGCGATACTTAGCATATAGTGTATGGACACCAGAAAACCAACAAAAACGAAGCTACCATGGAACTCAATGAAAGGCAAAGGGAAGCAGTGGAGGCCCCGGAGGGACCGCTCCTGATCGTAGCAGGTGCCGGATCAGGAAAAACAAAGACGCTTACCGCACGACTCACCCGGTTTATTGAGCGTGGAACAGGTCCAGGGCATATCCTCGCGATCACATTTACAAATAAAGCAGCGCATGAGATGCGCGAACGCGTAACTAACAACTTACAACTCAAAACTAGTGACAAAGAAGTTTCTGGTTTTAAGTCATCAGTTATAAGTTCCCCGTTTATCGGTACCTTCCACGCGTTTGGCGCCTCAATCTTGAGACGTGAAGCCCACCTTCTTGATCGCACCGAGCGGTTTACGATATTCGACGATGACGACACAATGCGGGTGCTCCGCCGGATTACCAAAGGGGATGGCGACAAAAGCACGGCGAGAAAAACAGGAGCGGATGCAAGTAGAATGATTGGAAAAGTGAAAAGTCGCCTCCTCGACCCCGAAGAAGCGCTCGACGGAAAGGAGCTCGCGATCTGGAATGTGTACGAAGAAGCGCTCGCGGGAATGAATGCGTTCGATTTCGACGACTTAATTGAAAAAGTAGTCCGCTTGTTCCAAGCACACCCCGAGGTACTCCGCCGCTATCAAGACCAGTGGACGCACATTCTAGTAGATGAGTACCAAGACGTAAACCCGGCGCAGTACGAACTGGTGCGCGCACTTGCCTCCCGCCACAAGAACCTCTCGGTTGTTGGTGACGATGCGCAGGCAATCTACGGGTGGCGGCACGCGGATTTCAGAAACTTCCTGAATTTTGAAATGGACTGGCCCGGGGCAAAAGTAGTGAAACTTGAGCAAAGTTACCGATCCTCGGGAACCATTGTCGGGGCCGCATCCGCACTCATCGCGGAGAACAAGCTACAGAAGCCAAAAAGTCTTTGGACAAAGAATCCGGAAGGGGGATTGATCGCTGTTGCCTCGACCAGAACTCCCGATGAAGAAGCGCGCTTCATTGCTGAAAAAATAGGGTTTCTCCTCGCGCGTAAGGAGCGGGCCGCGGTGCTCTACCGGACGAACGCCCAATCTCGGGCAATTGAACAGGCGCTCATTGCGGCGGATATCCCCTACCGCATCTTCGGGGGGCTCCGGTTCTACGAACGCGCGGAAATCAAAGATGTGGTTGCGGGCGTACGCCTCATCGTGAATCCGCGGGACGCGGTGGCGCGGAACCGGCTCGAAAAAAATCTTCGCGTAAGAGCATTCCGGTCGCTCACGGAACGAATCGCTGGAGTTTCCGATTCACTTCCTCCGCTCGAACTGGTAACCATAGTGATTGAAGCGACTGGTTACCTGGATTTTCTGAAATCTTCGTTTGCGAACGCCGAAGAACGGATTGAGAACCTCCGGGAGCTTGCGACGTTTGCCTCGAGCTTTAAAGATGCCGCGGAGTTTCTGGAGCGGATCACACTCCTTCAGGCAATCGATGAACCCAAAGGGACTCTAACCCCTAAACCCTATCCCCTATCCACGGTATCCCTAATGACCATCCACCTCGCGAAAGGGCTCGAGTTCGATCATGTCTTCGTCGCGGGAGTTGCCGAAGGCACGCTTCCCCACGAACGCTCCTACCGCGGAGATGACATCGAAGAAGAGCGACGACTCATGTATGTGGCGATGACGAGAGCACGCCAATCGCTCACGCTTACCTTCTCGAGAATTCCCTCGCGTTTCCTCTACGAGATTCCGCCGGAGCTCACCTCATTCACCAACCTTGTGGGAGGGGATCCTGCATTTCCCGAAGACGAGGATATTGTGTATCTGGACGAGGAATAGCCACTCGCGACTAGCCACTGGCCAATAGAATAGATATCACTACCGCTTTATCAGCGCATTCATTAGTGGCTAGTGGCTAACTACTAATGGCCTAAATTTTATCCGCACCCGCAGATAAAGTTTGTCTGATCAAAGATGGCATCGCGGCCAGCGCATAAGAGATTTATGCAGCCGATGGGCGCTCCGAGCACCGTGCAATTGCAGCAAGGAGCAATAAGGTTGATTCCCGGAGTGGCTGTCTTAACGCCTTCCGCAAAACAAAGAGGCGATTGAGCACGTGCCGCTTGTGTCCCGAATATCTCTCCGAAAGTAGAAGCGAGCACTTGAATCCACGGCGGCACTGATCCAAGAGCAGACGCGCCCTCTGTTGCGGCGTTGCTTTGGTAGAACGATTGGAGCGAGCGAATTTCTTCTGCATGGAGACGTCTCACTGTTTCAATGCCTCTGAAAAATGAGGGTCTGTCGGCATCTCCGAGGACGCCTTTTGCCCTGAAGTAGTCAAATCCTTTCCCACGCCAGAATTCGAGAATCTGTGGTTCTCCCGTGAACGCTCCATAATTTCCCGCAGCGAGAAACCCATCTGAAATCATGTGATTTTCAATGGTTCTCAAATAATCAAGGTAGTAGTCAGGATGCTGAAGTCTGAAAATCTCTGCCTCGGTGAGCGGTGCGTTGCTTTTTGTCGGAACCTCGACCGGAGCGGTAAAATCTTTCTTGAGCTCGGTAAATGTTCTCGGTTTCAAGACATCTCCTTCGGATTCAGACAGTACATCTTCAGTCGGCTCGAAAATTTGCTCCACACGATTTCCAAGACTGAACCCGAGTGTATCGCGATTTTCTTTTATAAGTTTCACAGGAATTGCGTCGGGCGCGGAGGCGCGAGAAAAAATCACGCTCCCAAGAACAATGAGCGTCGCGACGAATGCAAAAAAGTGGCGGGGCATAGGTTAGTGTAGAATCATCGTAAGTATACCGCGGGAGAAAAAATCTCGCCCTAGACCCCAACTATATATATGAGAGCGCACCTTGG
This sequence comes from Patescibacteria group bacterium, assembly GCA_038063175.1. Taxonomy (GTDB): domain Bacteria; phylum Patescibacteriota; class Minisyncoccia; order UBA6257; family 1-14-0-10-40-38; genus JBBTVP01. The sequence goes on along the minus strand of JBBTVP010000005.1, from coordinate 12,068 downwards.
ACAGCATTTTATGAAAAGCCGGAAGGCAATCCGGGCTATGATCACATCGCTCGATATCCGCAAAGGAGACACGGTGATCGAAATTGGCGGAGGTGAAGGCGCGCTCACCATCCCGCTTGCCGAAATGTGCGAGCGGAAAGATGCGCGGCTCATCGTAATTGAGAGAGATGAACGATTAGTACAGAAATTAGGAAGTGTGGAAGTTTTGAAAACAAAAGGAATTGAAATTGTACAAGGCGACGCCCTAAAGCTGCTTACGAGCAATAATTGGAAATGGTCCTCCGGAGGAGGATTCGCCTCTGGCGGAGAAATGGGAAACTGGAAATTGGCGGGCAACATCCCCTACTACCTCACCGGCAAACTTTTCCGCATCCTCTCCGAAGCGGAAACACCGCCCGCATCTGCAGTATTCACCATACAAGCAGAGGTGGCGGATCGAGTTGCCGCAACACCAGGAACCATGAGTCTTCTTGCGGGAACCGTTGCGGCATGGGCGCACCCAGCGGTGCTCATGCGCCTGAAACCTACGGATTTCGACCCTCCACCCGAAGTTTCTTCGGCAATTTTGCTCCTTACAAGGAATGATTCGGTGCTTCCCCTCCCCGAGCGTGAGCGATATTTCAGCATGCTCCGCATACTCTTCCGCCAACCCCGAAAAACAGTCTGGAATAACCTCCGCGCGGCATTCCCCGATGATGAAAACTCCCTCATGAAAACGTTAACGAATGCGGGTATTGACCCAAAACTTCGACCCCAGCACCTTTCGCTTGAAATGTTGATAAATCTTGCCTCAAGATTTCAGTAGCTCGTGCTATAATTTGAAGAGCAAAAAGACCCGAGCGTGTACGAAGGGGATTTTTGCGTTATCTTACCGTTTCTAGAGAGCACTCCATGCCCTGGAATACCACTACGAAGAAAATAATCGGCTTTTCGCTCATCGGCGGAGCAGTTGCGTTCGCCTCGTTCACGGTGCTCGCTGCGCTCGGATCGTATCGAGTCGCAATCGACGAATCGATGTTCGAAAATCCCGCAAAAAATCCGGTGGAATCGGTTGGTTCAGTATCGCCTTCACGCTCCGAGCAGAGCGAATCCAACCAAGAATCCGACAATATGACCGCGTCAATCGCGAAAAGTATTGCGGCAGCGCTTATCGAAAAAAATCCACAGGGTCCGTCCTTCCTCGAGGGGAAAACCGGAATTCTCGCGGAGAACCCAGAAGATTTGATTGACGCAACACTTGTGAATGCGCTCGAGTCATTCGACTACCAAACGTTCAAGCCAGCCGTTGCTGCGAGTGATATCACTGTTCAGGAAAATCCAACTTCTTCACACTATGAAAGTTACCTCCGCGAATCTCAAAAAATTATCCGCGGTACGTACGCCGGCCTTTCATTCAACCCAGAGACTGCAACCACTGAATCGCTTCGCCTCTTTGAAAATGCGGCACTTACTTCTGTCGCAAAACTAAAAATACTTCCCGTGCCCGCTCCCCTCGCTCCGTTCCACCGAGAAGAAATTAGTCTTATCTCCGCAGAGGCAAAGGTGTTCCGCGCCTTGATCGAGAGCGATGAGGATGCGGTGGGTGCCCTCGTAGCGCTCCAAGCGCTCTATGCGATCGACGCGGATTTCAAAGCGCTTACTAAAAGTTTCAACCAGTTTCTCGTTGAGAAAAAAATTGTCCTCTAATGAACCGTCTCTGCCGCGCACTCGCCATCGTCCTCCTTGCCGCAACGGTTCTTTCGGTACTTCCGCTTCCCTTAGGGACTCCCAATGCTCACGCCGCAGTCCTGACTTGGGAAATGAACACGGAACTCCTCGCGGCCCTTGGCGTAACCGCAGCTGAACAAACCGCAATTACCGGGCAAACGTTCCTCGAGTGGGCGCAGAAATTCTTGTTGGATACCCTGAAACGACAGCTGCTCGACATGATGGTTGACCAGATCATCCAATGGATTCAGGGCGGAGGGAAACCGCAGTTCGTGACGGATTGGCGACAATTTCTTTCAGATGCGGCAAACGTTGCAACTGGGGATTTCATTCAGGAAATAGGCCTTGGATTCCTCTGTAGTCCGTTCAGTCTCCAGGTTCAAATTTCGCTCCTCCCCGTGGGAAAATTCACGAAGCAGATTACCTGTACGCTCGACCAAATCGTGGGGAATATTGACAACTTCTTCGGAGATTTCAGAAATGGCGGCTGGATCGCGTATACGAATGCCCTTGAACCAAAAAATAACTATTTTGGTGCGAGCTTGCTTGCCGAGGCCGATCTCGAGCGACGCCGAGAAAACGCGAGGAGCGCAGCACTCTCTGAAGGGTTGTCCGGCGGAGGGTTTCTTTCAACGAAAAGCTGTAATGAGGGCACGGGCAGCGGACCCGACCTCGACCGAGACGGAACCCCGGGTGATATTGCATCATCCTGCACAATCACCACGCCTGGTGACACGATCGGAGGACTTGTTTCAAAGGCGGTCGGATCCGATATTGATTACCTCGTAAATGCCGATCAGCTTTCTGCATATGTATCTTCAATCGCAAACGCCATCATTAACCGGATCATCGTGGAAGGGGTGAACGGCCTCCAAGGAGTTACTTCACCGAACGCTCCTTCGGGTGGAGTAGTCAGTGGAGGCATCGGAAATTGCAACGGTCTTTCGGGGTCGGTGCTCACCGCGTGCCTCGACCTTGTTCAGAATTCGCAGAACTCATTTGGTTCTGCTCAGTTCAAAGTGCTCCAGGACATCCAGCTCTCCCGCACTGCACGCAAAGACGCGGATATTGCGCTCAAGAGTTCTGTAACCGAACTCACGAACTACATGGCTTCCCTTCGAAATCTCACCGGGCTCCTCCAGAGCGCGAACTGCGCAAACCTCTCATTGTGTGTTTCAAAAATTGATGCCGAACTCACCTTCGCATCCTCAACGATCCCCGCAGTTCAAAACGATATCGCGCTGAATCAGGCGATCATCACCCAACTCGATGGGCTCGAAACGCAGGTGAATGCGGTGGTTCAAGACGACTGGGCAGCGCTTTCGAGTCTTTTGAGTCAGGTGCAGCAATCCGGTGCCACAAATCTTACCCAGGCAACCGCAGTTCAGACTAGTGCGGAGCAGGAACTCACCGATATCCGCGATCGGATAGTGCGAATGCTCCAGAAATTCAATGGCTATCTGCTCCAATGCCAGCAGGGAAGCTTATTTGCCTGCCAATAGATGATTACGCAACGAACATTTTTGAGAGGTCTCGCCGCAGCGCTCCTTATCGCAGCGGTGTTTATTCCGCTTACCACACCGCTTCTTGCTGAAGCGCAAGGACCTGTGCAGGGACCCCCGGCACCGCTAGGAAATCAAATACAGGGGCCCCCTCTTCCTGCGGGCCAGCTTTCCTCCAACACGAATGACGGGGATGCAGATGACTGTGATAGTTGGTTCCCTATGTTCTGTTACGGAAAAAAATTATTGAATTGGGCCATGCGGTGGGTGCTCGCTCTCTTCCTTTCGGTCACCGGACTCATCATCACCCTCATGAGCTCGCTCATCGAACTCATGATCGACATGAGCCGGGACATCATCGGCGGAAATCCGCTCGTGCAAAACGGATTCCGAATAACGCTCGGCATCGCGAACCTTGGATTTGTACTCGCGATCATCATCATTGCGTTTGCAACCATCCTCCGCCTGGAAAAATACGAGATGAAAAAAACGCTCCAGCGGCTTGTGATCGCCGCGGTTATGGTGAACTTTTCGCTCACGATTGCAGGGCTTTTCCTCGACTTCACAAACGTGCTCTCTTATTTCTTCATTGACAAGATCACCGCCACAACGCTCTCTGCGGGAGGAGCGCCAGCACTCACCTCCCAGTTTGGGGAACAGATGGCAGCATCGCTCAATATCCAAGACCTCATCAATATTAAAGATAGTACCGGATCAACAGGTGCATTGGTCCCAGTAAAAGACCTTGCGGATCTCATCGCTGATTTCTACGCGAATTTCGTCTCGCTTTTCATCGCGCTCGTTTTTTCGATTCTCATTCTCATTATTTTCGGGGCGCTCGCGTTCATGCTCGTCGTCCGCTACATCTATCTGACTGTACTTATTATATTGATGCCGCTCGCGTGGCTTTTCTGGACCATTCCCGATCTTTCAAAATACTGGTCAAAATGGTGGAATAAATTCTTCCAGTGGACGTTCTTCCTCCCCACGGTCACCTTTTTCCTCTACCTCGCGATGCTCTCCTCGCGCGGCGTTGATGCGGTGGTGGCAAGTCAGGTACAGCAACAATTTGGACATCCGTTCGGAGCCGCGGTTGCCGTCGATACTTCAGTGCTTCAAGGAAGCGGGGTCACTGGTTTGTTGCAGCTCATTGTAAAACTCGGCCTTTTTGTTGCAGCACTTATGGTAGGACAATCCCTCGGCATTGCCGGAGCCGAGGGCGGGATCGGAATCGCAAAGGCAATGGGAAAGAAATTCACCGGTGGAAAGAGCCCGTATGATTGGTTGAAGAATAAAGCAGAAAAATCGGTTACTGGATTTGGGGGAGGAAAAGATGCGGAAGGAAAAGAGAAACGGAAATATGGAATCGTGCCGTTCCTTGCGAGCGGATTTATGAAGACGGCTCCTGGGTTCCGCGGCATTGCAGGGAGTAAGCTTGGCGCCGAAGTCATATCAAAGCCGCTCGGCAGAGAAATCGCAAAACAGGAAATAAAAAAAGCTGAAGACATGAGAGAAGCTGGAGCGAAACTCGGAGCAGAAACTACAACTTCGGGAGATCTCTACGAACTCCGAAGGAGGGCGAACAAGTGGCGCCTCGTATTCCCTGGCATGGGTGGAAGAAATAAGGGAATCATGGAAGCCCGCCTTGCAGCAGCGGAGATTGATAAAAAAGGATTTGACGAAATGACACCGCAGGGCATTCCGGCTGCAGCGTTTGGCGGGGCAGGAGCAACTGCTGCTTTTAAACCATCGGAGCAAAAACGGTATGCGAAAGCGACGACCAAGATAGATAGCTTGCTTAAGCGGAAAGGAACAATCGAGAAGGAAGAAAAAGAAGAGGAGGAAGAAGAAAAGGAAGAAAAACGACTGGAACGCATCGCCCATAAGGTAGGAAAGCACCTCGGGCATGGAAAGCGTCACACTGAAAAGGAACACGAAGAAGGCGACGAAAAGCATGGCGGGGAAGCTCATAAGCCATAACTATGACACGTAATCTCTACGGATTCGGGGACTACAACACAAACCAGGTTCGTAAAATGGCAGTCGAAGTCGAGGCAGAGGGTTTCGATGCTACCCAAATCTACCGGAGGAGACCGGATGCTGCATCAGAACCAAAGAAGGTGATAAGAGAAATGCCGCTTTCTGATATCCCCTTCATTATTCCTGACGCTTTTGCCGGCAGTTTAGGAACAGAGATCGTCTCTGCCTTTTCCCTAACCCAACTTGAAAAAATCGGCACTGACGGAGAGGAATATCTGAAAGGAGCTATTCGGATTGCGCTTGAAGCGGCAAAGAGCACAAACCCCAATGACGAGCACATACAAAAACTCCTCCGATACGTAACGCTTTCGCCTGCATGGCAGGTATAACACTATGGAAGATATAAAAGCGGTAGATTCGATCGCAAACGCGGAAGAAACGTTTTCACCCGAGCCGTCTGCCGAGCAGAACCAGCTCTGGGATAAGCTCGATGCGGCGTACGATGTTCCCGCGCTTGAGCATGAAGCTACGTTTATGGCGCTCTCCGACAACGACCGCTCCCGCCTCGCCTCAATCGAACTCGCGGAGGATATTTCCCGGATTGCCATGAAACTGAACCTCGATTCTAAAAATACCCGGCACCTCTCGGCAATCATGAAATACGTGGGGATCAAAGAAATCGAGCCCGCGGATGCGGTACGTGTGGCGCTCGAGCTCATCGCTCCCCCGGGAACCGAAAAAGAAACCGTTGAACGGGAGGTAGGGGCGCTCGTCGGCGTGAGTGTAATGAGGGAAGAGCCAATTCCCTCGCCGCCGAGCACGGTGGATTCCGTTGCCGCTCCAGCTCCGAGCGTCGAGGAAATTCCTACAGAATCCATTCCGGAAACCACCATTCCCTCAATCGGAATGGGTGACGAACCGTTCATCCTTCATGAGGAGGAACCTGAATATATCCGCCCCGAGCCGCGTGAATCACCGTCGGTGAACTTTAATCCAGGTCAGATTGAGAAGCGAACCAGTCCAAAGCCCGTCACTGCGAAGGTTGAATCCCCCGAACGGTCTCCGCGAGTGGTTCACTACAGCGATTTGAAAACGAAGTTGGATGAATAAGCCACTAGCCCATAGCCACTTGCCACTAGTACGATATGTTAAATACCTATAAGGAGCTCGTAGTATGGCAGAAAGGCGTCGAGCTGGTCGTCGAAATTTATAATCTAACTAAGTTATACCCTAAGGAAGAACTCTACGGCATCACCAGTCAAACGCGGAGAGCCGCAGTTTCTATACCAGCGAACATCGCGGAAGGATTTACGCGTAAGCACCGTCAAGAGTATGTTCAGTTCATTAGAATCGCTTTTGCATCAGGCGCCGAACTTGAAACTCATCTTGTTATTGCTAAAAAATTAGGATTTGCACCACTTAAAGATTTCGAATCGCTCGAAAGACTTCTCGACGAGATTATGAGAATGCTTAATGCTTTTATTAACAAGCTAGTGGCTAACCACTAGTGGCCAGTGGCTCTCCTATGCAATTCCAAGTACCCCAATTCATCGACACGCAGCCGAAGATTATCGGCCCGCTCACGATTAAGCAATTTTTGATTGTGGCAGCGGGCGTAATTCCCTCGCTCGTTTTTTTCTTCATGCTCGAGTTGTGGCTCTCGCTCCCCATTTCATTCGTCCTGATTTCGATTTCGATCGCGCTCTCATTCGGAAAGTTCAACGGACAGCCACTCCCCAGGATTGCGCTTGCCGCATTTAAATACTTCTGGGAACCGCGCTTCTATCTCTGGAAAAGAACTGCGGAACCGGTTGAACTCCCCGCACTTCCGAGAATTTCGGTTCCGACACCGAAAAAACCCTCGATCACTGATCTTGCATTCAAAATGGCAACTACCACCCGCCCCATTGAACGACGGGAACGGCCGGGAAAATTTTTCGCCTCATTTCGAGCCAAGGAAGAAAACTTTGAGGTGCTCCGAAAAACTGAAGGTGACCGCGAACGGGCGCGCCGCGTGGACTATCGGTGAACGAAAGGGTTTAGGGTTTAGGGTTTAGGGGTTATAATGAAACCATGCCCGACAAGAGCGAAGCGCTTCCGACGCAAAAGTTTATCAAAATTGAGGCAATTGAGGATGATATCCTTATCCTGAAAAACGGAGGGCTCCGCCAGATTCTTCTCGTCTCCGGTGTGAATTTCGATCTGAAATCCGAGGAAGAGCAGTCGATGATTATGAATCTCTTCCAGGGATTTTTGAATTCGCTGAATTTTTCGGTTCAGATTTTCATCCATTCCCGGAAATTGAATATAGATCCTTACCTTGAAAACCTTTCCCTGCGGGAAACAAAGGAATCGAGTGAGCTTCTAAAAAACCAGATTGCGGAATACCGCGAATTCATCCGGGCATTCGTTTCCGAGAACGCTATCATGATGAAGCGCTATTTCATCGTCGTCCCCTATGATCCGGTGAATCTTCCCGAAGGGAGCAAGGCCGCGACAGAAAAAATCTTCGGGTTCCTTAAGGGTAAAGGTATCGGCAAGCCGTCACGGCTCCCCGCCGAAGATAAATCAAAAGAGGAGCAGATAAGAGAGCATATCGAACAGCTCAAAGCTCGGGTGAACCAGGTGATCACGGCAACAAGCCAGCTCGACCTTCGGGTCATCCCATTGAATAGAGACGAGATCGTAGATCTTTTCTCGAACCTCTATAACCCGGGGTCAATCGAAAAACGAGCCACCGGAGAAGATAACGCATAACTCAATGGAACCAGATAAAAAAATAGGCGACTTCATTGCTCCTCCCGCGCTCGAAGTTGATTCCGACCATCTGAAGCTCGGCGAGAAAGTTACCAAGACGCTCTTTCTCTTTACCTATCCGCGATACCTCTCAACTGGGTGGTTTTCTTCGATTGTAAATATTCCAGACCTCCTTGATGTCTCAATCTTCATTCATCCCATGGAAACGCCGCTCGCGCTCAAAAATCTCCAGAAAAAAGCGGCGCAGATACAAGCGCAGATTAACGAATCCGAAGAGAAAGGGCAGGTGAGAAACCCGATGCTTGAAACTGCGATTCATGATATCGAGTCACTCCGCGATTCGCTCCAACAGGCAGAAGAGAACCTATTTTCGGTATCAGTCTATATCACGCTCTATGCCGATGATGTAAAGTCGCTCGAGAAACTTGAGTCGTCGGTTACGACCATCCTTGAAAGCCGGCTCATCTATGCAAAGAACGCGGTGTTCCAGCAGCTCGAGGGGTTTACCTCGACGCTTCCCTTAGGGCTCGACGAGCTTTCGGTCTCAACCCCGATGAATTCGAGTCCCCTTTCCTCGTTCTTTCCGTTTGTATCGGTAAATCTCACATCCGACCAGGGCATTCTCTATGGAGTAAGCCGGCACAATAACACACTCGTGATTTTTGACCGGTTCACGCTCGAGAATTCGAACATGGTCATCTTCGCAAAATCAGGCGCAGGAAAATCCTACACCACAAAACTTGAAGCGCTTCGCCTTCTTATGATGGGTGTGGATATTTTAATCATCGATCCCGAAAACGAATATGAACGCCTCGCTGAAGCCGTAGGGGGCAGCTTCTTTAGAATCTCGCTCACCTCTGGCCACCATATTAATCCTTTTGCGGTTCCCGTGATCCCTCAAGGAGAAGACCCGGCAGACGTGCTCCGCTCACACATCATCACATTGACCGGACTTTTAAAGATCATGCTCGGTAAAATGAAGGTGGAAGAGGAATCGCTCCTCGACCGCGCAATCACCGAAACCTACGCTTCCCGTGAAATCGTTCCGGGTAAAGATTTTTCGAACGTTGAACCGCCACTCCTCGAAGACCTCGAATCGGTGCTTCGCAATATGGAAGGAGGTAAGGGTCTTGCTGAACGGCTCTATAAGTTCACAAAGGGAAGCTACGCCGGATTTATGAACAGCGCGACGAATTTGGACATTAAGAATCGCTTCATCGTGTTTTCGATCCGCGATCTTGAGGATGAGCTCCGGCCGATCGCGATGTACATTACGCTGAATTTCATCTGGAACCTGGTGCGCGCAGACTTAAAAAAACGGGTTTTAATCGTCGACGAAGCGTGGTGGATGATGAAGCATGAGGACGGTGCATCGTTCCTCTTCGGCCTCGTGAAGCGCGCCCGGAAATACTTCCTGGGGGTCACCACCATCACCCAAGACGTAGAAGACTTCCTCCGCTCTCCCTACGGCAGACCCATCATCACAAACTCGTCGCTCCAGATTCTTTTGAAGCAGGCACCTGCAATGATCGAACTTCTCGGAAAGACATTTAATCTCACCGAAGGAGAACGGAACATGCTCCTTGAGGCAGAAGTGGGACAGGGGCTCTTCTTCGCGGGATTGAACCGTGTCGCGATCCAGATTGTGGCCTCCTACCTCGAAGACAAGATCATCACGACGAAGCCGGAACAGATTCTCGCGGAGAAAGGTATTACGTGATGTATGGAGGAAACACCGCAACCAAAAATAAGTCTCCCAGAAATTCTTTTAATCGTTCCGATCGCGATTATCTCTGATCTCATTAACCCCATCCCGATCTTAAATTGGGTGGTGACACTCTTTACCCTGCCAGGGTTCGGACTCTACTTTTATTGGAAAGGAGTAAAGGGGTACGCGAGTGTTGCGGGGAACCTTCTGGAGTTTTTTCCCGCGCTAAGCGCGCTCCCCGGAGTTACCGCTGGCGTTATTGCGACCATTATCATTGATCGCGTCCTTGCTTCTCGTGTTGCAACCCAGGTGATACAGAAAACAGGACCAGCGGGGAAACTGATGGGAGCTGCCGCTCGGGGGAAGTTCTTAAAAGGAACAAATGGTGCTGGTTCTGAACCTACGCCGTAAGGTAAGATGCGGTCATGTATAGAATGAATATATAGTATGATAGAACGGATGATGAACGTATTAATTGTTCTTGTATCTCTTATTACCACCCTACTCATCTACCACCCTTCGCACGCCCAAGGAACTTCACCGCTCGTTGTTTCCTGGCGTGCGAACGCCTACGCACCAGGTAGGTTTGAAGGGAAAATACTCGCTTCGCGTAATGGTTCGATCACTGCAAGCGTAGATCTTTTGATTGCAGGTAAGCCCGCCGATCTCGCAAGGCGCGAAATTCGGTGGTTCGTCAATAATGAGCTCTATCGATCTGGAAAAAATTTGAAACGTGTCACGTTGCAAGCTCCGATTCAAAGTTCGGATGAAATGATTCTGAAAGTAGTGGTACTGGGTAGTGGTGGTGGAAGCAATATTGAACGTTTAATCACGATTCCCATTGCGTCTCCCGAAGTGGTGCTCGACGTACCATCTGCGGGAGGATACATTCCCGCGGCTTCCATAGAAACCCGTGCGATTCCCTATTTTTTCTCGGTAGATGATCCGAATGAACTTTCCTACGAATGGACCGCAAATGGATCCCGCGCCGAAAACGAATCAGGATCAGGAAGCGTGATAACTCTCGATGCAACAAGCGGCACTCCGGAGAGCTCCGTTATCCTTGGAGTCCGGGCGATAAATCCCGCCGCTCTTATAGAATCGGCACAAGCATCGCTCATGCTTCGCATACGATAATGGTGAATCCATGAAAAAAACTTTCAAAAAAATTCTACCGGTAGTCGCGATTCTCATTCTTTTGGGATCAGCGCTACCATCTTTTGAGCTCGCGCAAAGCGACTCGCTGGTGGGCCCCCCGAAGCTCACTGTTCCGTTCCCTGGTCAAACCGACCCCATCACGGGCCCACGCGACTACATCCGCACCGTGTACCAATTCGCCCTTGGCTTCGGAGCGCTCCTCGCGATGGTCATGATCGTGATTGGAGGAGTACAGTACACCCTCTCCGAGGCGGTCACTTCAAAAGAGGATGCGAAAGATCGAATCGTGAAAGCAATCTGGGGACTCATTCTTCTTCTTGCCGCCACTTTTATATTATTTACGGTAAATCCCGACATACCGGCATTAAACGAACCGGGAGTAGGGCAACTTCCGTCCGCACCACCCGCCTCCATAGATCCTTCGTTCGCTCCTCCCGCGCTCTGCGGCAATGGCACCTTAGACCAGGGCGAGCCCTGCGATTTGTCCGCCCCGAACGGAGATAGGAATTGCGGGTCTGGGTTAGTGTGTAGAAATGATTGCCGGTGCCGTTACGGAAATTAACCACTATGAAGAAAACCATTATAATTTCTGTGGTCTCCATTCTCGCTATCGTCGCGTTGTTCTTCGGAGTGAGGTATTTCCGAAACAGCTCGACCATTGATCCCGGAAATCCCCCACCTCCCACAACCGGACATCTTTTCCGTACTCCCGTGTTAGATAAGTCCGTAGTTTCATTTTGGGCAAAAGGGGAAGCAGTGTATCTCGTGTCAGAAGATGGGTTAATTTCAAAATTCGAGGGGGAATCTGAAACGCCGATTTCAGATCAGCCGGTTCCAGATCTCGCTTCTGCCCTCCCGTCGCCAGACAGGAACCGAGTCCTTGTCGCGTTCGGATCGAGAACTGCTCCTGCTTTTTCGATTTTCGATATCAGCGCAGATCAGTGGACACCACTCCCCGCAGGTACGGTTTCTGCCGCGTGGAGCCCGTCAGGAACCGAAGTCGCCTATCTCACCGAGAGCACATCGAATCTTACTCTCGCCACTATGGTAGTGGCGACATCGAAAAAAACAGAGCTTATGCGCCTCTCCGGCGGAGATTTTTCGCTTGCCTGGGTCGTTCCGAAAAAGATTTATCTGAAAAACAAGCCATCGGCGCGTTACCCCGTTGAGCTCTGGTCGTTCGATATAGCGAAACGCGCACTCGACCCCCTCCTCCTCTCCGAACCAGGGCTCGATATGAAGTGGAGCCCGTCAGG
>JBBTVP010000004.1:297-2736 GCA_038063175.1 Patescibacteria group bacterium | reverse complement strand
GCCAGTCAACCGTTTCTTTTTCGAGATCAGCGAGCAGTTCTGCGGCGATGCGCGAGAGTTTCGTTTCGGTGTAACGCATCGCTGCTGCATTGTCGCCGTCCACCGAGCCCCAGTTTCCTTGGCCGATCACGAGGGGATAGCGGAGAGAAAAATCTTGAGCCATCCGAACGAGCGTGTCGTAAATAGCAGAGTCTCCGTGCGGGTGGTATTTACCCATGACTTCACCCACCACGTTTGCCGATTTTCGGAGCTTTGCGTCTGCGGTGAGACCCGAATCCCACATTGCGTAAAGGATGCGCCGTTGCACGGGTTTCAATCCATCCCGCACATCGGGAAGGGCTCGCGAGACGATAACCGACATCGCATAGTCGAGGTACGACTCGCGGAGCTCGTTCGTAATTTCGCGCTTCTCTACATTTTTATTCTCCATATATATAGGGATAGCTTTGCTTAAGGAATCGGGGTTCGCGGTACCGGCGGAAGGGAATCCAGTATGAAGTCTTCAGGTGGTTTCTGAAAGGTGATCTCGTTCGTCCCCCCCAGTATTTCTTTTACTGATCCGGAAAAACGTTCCCCGCTTTCCTTCGCTTCTCCTATGACCACTTGAACGCCCTTTCCAAATGTCGCGACAAATCCTGGTTCTTGAATGTTTGCGCGCGGGGCTTGCGTCGGTTCGACAATTGCATCGAGGTAACTTACCCAGAGAAGCACCACGAGAACCGCGCTCGCTCCCGAAAGCCCGATGAGCCAGCGGCGTCGCGTTGCCTCCGGTGAATTTTGAAGTTTTCTCACGAACATGGTGATGCGCTGGATCATATGGCTATATGCGGAGCACCTTTACCTGCATCCCCGTCGGCAAATCTTTTTTCTTGGTGACAAATTTTTCTTCCGCATCCGGTTTCTGTCCAAGTTCATCCAGGAATGCTTTAATATCGCCCGCCTTGCGGGTAAGACCCGATATTTTAAAAAGAGATGGAATCACGATTTTCGGATTTACCTGTTTCACAATTTTTGCCACGCCTTCTACCGCGAGGAAAGGTGTGCCTCCCGCTGGCACGATGAGAATATCAGACCCTGCGAGAAGTTCGAGAGCGTCCGGAGCAGGCATTTCGGTTGCGTGACCTAACAATCCAATCTTCATGTCTTCAAGGAAAACCGTGTACGCTGTAAGAATTTCTTTAGGAGAGGCGGGAAGATGAACGCCCGTCACCTGGTTGCCGGCCACTTCATATTCTCCCGGGCCTTCGATCGTGGGTGTATCCTCGTGCCGGTAGGGAAGGGGTTTTTCAATTCTCGTGCGGAGCGTGAGCGATGCCTTAAATCGAGGCGGGGTGAGTCCCGTAGAGCTTTCGAACGGGTCGGTCATGAGCACAAATTCTCCGCTTTGGATCTTGAAACAGGCTTCGCCGTACCAATTAATGACCATAGGGATAGGGTTTAGGGTATAGTGGTGAGCTGTCGAAAAAAGAGAGGAACGTACGAAAATACATCCGCACGTCCACGGAACCAACTAAAAGATTTTACCAAAACCAGAGTGATTTTTCAACCCCAGAAAATCCGAAGACATCGCCGGAGCTTATCCTTTAAGGGTACAATTTGACCTGCCGACCGTTTTCGAATATAATCGCATATACCATATGAATACGGTACGAAAGCTAAACTCGCCTCTTGTCGACCTTTTGAAAGCAATTCCCGGTTTCACCATCGTGAAATCAGGCGATCTTATCGAAGCAAGCTTCATTGAGAAGATTCAGAAAGCCGCATATTTCGACCTCGGTCCTACAGGAACCGGGATCGTGTTTGGAGCGGAATTTTCGAATGCATCAGATATCATCAAGGGTCTGAAACCAGGGGATAAAATCTCCGCAAAAGTAGTTGATCAGGAAAATGACGATGGCTATGTGGAGCTCTCGCTCGCAGAGGCGGGACTTCAGAAGAGCTGGGAAATAGTGAAGGGAATAAAGGAACGGGGAGAAATCGTTACGATAAAAATTTCTGGGGCGAACTCGGGTGGGCTTTTAGCCGAAGTGGAGGGCATCAAGGCATTTATGCCGGTATCCCAGCTTGCGACCGAGCATTATCCGCGCGTTGAGGATGGTGACCGTGGAAAAATTCTTGAAGAATTAAAAAAACTCATCGGCACCGAGCTCAAGGCAAAGGTGCTTGATTTCAAGCCGCGCGCGAAAAAACTCATTCTCTCTGAACGTGAGAGTGTCGAGGAAAACACCGCTGAACTTTTGAAAGACTATAAGATTGGTGACACCGTGGATGGCATCGTCTCCGGCGTCGCTGATTTCGGTGCGTTCATGAAGTTCGCGATGAATCCGAAAATCGAAGGATTGATCCACATCTCTGAACTCGATCACCGCCTCATCGAAAATCCGAAAGAAGTGGTGAAAATCGGCGATGCGGTGAAAGCGAAAATCATTGATCTGAAAG
>JBBTVP010000004.1:0-287 GCA_038063175.1 Patescibacteria group bacterium | reverse complement strand
GAAGCCAGACCCATGGGCGCGGGTTGAAGAGAAGTACAAGGCAGGATCCGAAGTGGAAGGCACGATCACCCGGTTTAATCCATTTGGTGCATTCGTAGCGCTCGACTCGGACATCCAGGGACTCATTCACGTTTCCGAGTTTGGGGGTGTTCCCGAGATGCAGAAAGCGATCGAAGTCGGAAAAACCTACACCTTCAAGATCGAAATGGTGAAGGCGGCAGAGAAACGAATTATCCTAAAGCTTAAAAAGCCACTAGCCACTAGCCACTAGCCACTTAATTACTATC
>JBBTVP010000003.1:0-3524 GCA_038063175.1 Patescibacteria group bacterium | reverse complement strand
TCACCTTTCCCTCACGGTACTAGTTCACTATCGATCACCGAACGTATTTAGCCTTACGAGATAGTACTCGCAGATTCCTTCAAGGTTTGTTTGCCTCGAAGTACTTAAGAATAAAAACGAGAGTCGATTCACTTTCGCCTACAGGACTATCACCTTCTTTGGTCGGGCTTTCCAGCCCGTTCTGCTAGCAAATCAATTTATAACTCTCTCCTCAAGTTTAGAATTCTAAAACTCGAGTGTGTTCTTACCTTGCAACCCCCCATTCTCGCCTCCGGCGAGATCGCTGACCTCGCTGACTACCCACAGACCTTGCAGAAAATTTTTCCGCATGAGTCTGCGTATGGTCTGCGTCCTTCCGCGATCTTGTCGGAGACAAGATGAGGTTTGGGCTCGTCCCGTTTCGCTCGCCGCTACTCAGGGAATCACGTTGTTATATTTTCCTCCGCTTACTGAGATGTTTCACTTCAGCGGGTGTGCCAACTCATGACTTATGCATGAGAAGAATTGCGGGTTACGCAATTGGGTTTCCCCATTCGGACATCCCCGGATCAAAGGTTGCTAAGCACCTCCCCGAGGCTTATCGCAGCCACGCCACGTCCTTCATCGCCGTTCAGTGTCAAGGCATCCACCATACGCCCTTACTGACCCGCCCCCGAAAAGGGCGAGACAGAAACCACATTACATTGCTCGCAGCGGAAAACAGAAATCCATAATCTGTCATCCGCCTGCATTTTCTTGATTCATCCGACTCTCGCCGGACAAATCGACTAATTAGACCTTACCTATCAAAGTTGTAAACGTCCTATCAGTCAACAATTTCGATCGGGCATCCCGCCTCCAAGAGCTTCCTATATATAGAAGCGCCGAGAGGCGGAAGGCCGAGAGAAGAAAAAAACCGCTTTCGTAAGCGGCTACGTCCCTCGCCATAACGCAAAAGCTAGGAGTCGGTTTGCCGCTTAGTGGTATGGGTTTGTGTATTCATCTCGTGGAGAGAAGTATAGCAAGGCGGAAAACCGTGTCAACTCCCCTGCTCATCTTCCCTACGCTTATGTTTTAACTTACTCCGTTCTTCGAGTAATTGCTCAAATCTTGCGACGCCTTCCTGAAACCGTTTCAGGTCTTCATACGCAGCGGGACCGATCGCTTCCGGCTTTACTGCCTGTAGCCGTTCAAGCTTATTCATCCGTTCCATATAGCGACCTGCTTCGGCACGGATATTGGGATCGCGAAGGTGCTTTGCGAATTCTTCGTTGATAAGACTTCTATCTACCTCCGCGGATAAATACATTGCGACTTGCTCAATCACGCTCCGGACTTCAACGCTCGCTTCTTTTTCTTCTGGGTTTTCTCCAGGGTCTGGAAAAATTTCCTTCATTGCCTTTCAAGCATGGATATTTTTCAGAAAAAATGCAAATGCTCAAAAAGAAAACGCCACCCCTCACCCCGAAAAGATTTTTGATTGCCATTCATTCCTCAACCCGTTTTCTTCCTCACAAAGGAAACGAGCTAAGAAACGTCTGCACAAAAATCTCACGGGGCAAGTAGGCGGCGATTCCTTTTTTTCGATGCGGACTACCCTCGGTGACTCAATTCATCCCGCATCTTCGTAAGCCAGTCACTCGCATGTTCCTTACCACCCAAACCGAATGCGAGTCCGCCAGCCAAGGCGAGCATCGCGACAAGGCCGGTGATCAAGGTGTTGATGATCTGCACCGCAACTCCGAGCTGGGTGAGTGCCGCAAGAAATCCGAAGATCACCACTCCCCACCACGCAATAGCTCCCAAGGTTTTTCCCGCGTGGAGCCGAACTCCCATAACCGAAGTCCGAACGAGTCCGCGAAGGAAGTGCGCGATCGCAAGCGCGATGAGTAGGATAAGCGCAGCACCGATGACATTCGGAATGTAACCCAAGACGCTTGAGAGGAAGTCAGAAACCGGAACCATTCCAAGCACTTTTGCAGCCGCGCTGAAAAATACAAGAACGAAGAACCAGTACACGATTTTCCCGAGGAAGTGACCTGAATTCAGGTTCACATTCGCACGGTCGAGGTACGCCTCGACGCCAAGCTGTCTAAGGAGCGTATCAAGCTTCAGGAAGTAAACGATTCGCTCAACCAGCTTTTCGAGACCGGTCGCGACAATCGCACCGATAATCAGAATGAGAATGGCACCCACGAGGTTCGGAAGAAATCCGAGAAGTTGCTGCCAGATCGTCTGGAGCGATTGCGCGAGAGTGTCCACCCAAGTTTGAACAGTCATTGCTTCAATTGGTATTGCTTTAATATGAAACGACTAGGCTCGATTTTGACGACGAGCCGTACTCGACCTTTTATTGCGTTACTATCGTTCAATTATACAATCTTTCGAAACCTCCGTGTGGATAACTTCACCGCTATCCCCTCATGCCATAACAGAACTCTTCCTATATTTCTTCTTGTTTGACAATAAAAATACTCCTGTTATTCTAGATAGCTTCTGCTACCCAAAGGCACGTCGCCTACGGGACGCAGTAACCCCTGTCTCACGGGGATGAAGTAGAGACACTGCACCTTTCGGGAAAAATTATGCGAAATCCGACCGCAACGCGCCGTCTTCCGATCCAAGTCCAAGCCCTCGGTACCGTGGCGTATCAACCCAAGACGCCCGGGCTGTGGGTCAACCAGGGCGGCACCGTACTCTTGCGCGTGACCAGCGACATGATCGCCGTGGGCAGCCCCTTCGACTCGTTTTCGTTGGAGGGTGCTATCATCATGAGCCAACCATTCACGCTCGTCTCCCAGAACCCCAACACCGATATCGACAACAGCTTGCGCACAATCGCCCAGCGCTACGGGGTTTGGATCCCGTACCTCAAGGGCGACAGGGTCGACAGCTTCGTAGACATCCAGACGACCGCAGGCGTGTGGGGGAATCAGAATACCGGCGAGATCTACCGCGTCTTCACCCCCCAGACGACAACCGGTCGAGAGGATTCGCGTATCCAACGCGTGCAAGGACGGACTGAAGATACGCCGGTCTTCGTCCTTCTCTCGCCAGACCCCTACGAGATGGACGTGACCATCCGCGAACTCGCGAGAAACCGCCAGGTGCCTACGACCATCTGACGGAGCGACTCGATTCGACCCATCCGGAACGTACCGAACCCTGTTCGATCCGCCATCCGGGTGGGCTCTTTTAATTTTTACCTCTCTACTCTATCTAGAGAATTAAGCTTTCCCCTTTGATCGTCCCCAGTCAATCCGATTCCACACCCGTTCATTGAGGTAGTAGCCGACAATAAGAAAAAGTGCGACCACCCCACTTGCTTTCGCAGACTCTGCCACGCCACCGTTATATAGGTAGACAATGCAAAAGGTGATAACAGTTGCAACGAGCCGCCATAAAATAGTTTTTACGATCGTCCGAAGATGAGTCTCGAAAAAGCGAGGCATTTCAGTAAAAAATATATCATATAAAATAAGATATTAAGCAAAAAAAATTGACAGGATAATCTTATAATGCTATAGAGTCCAAGGCTCTTCTAG
>JBBTVP010000002.1:9408-15138 GCA_038063175.1 Patescibacteria group bacterium | reverse complement strand
GAGATAGAGTGAGTATCACGGTTTCCGAAGGAGCGACTACGTCGGCCGCGATTGTGATCAACTTTACCTTCAAAGAAGAAGAACCTGTGTGAATAGTACGAGTGGTTGGAATTGCCACATAGTCCGTGCCGTTCGCTGCGCTTCCCGAAATTGCGACGACAACCGCAAGAGGTGAAGTAGTAGCTCCGGTTCGGGTAATGGTGAACATGCCTTGGTTTATCCCCAGTTCTCCTGCTACGGCATCAGGGGTGAGAAGCGTTACCGTGGGACCAAAATCCGGCTGGGTGCATGACTGCGATTCGGGTGGCTTGTTCAGTAGCGAACCACAGGCATTCACGTCAGTGCAGGTGCGTGATTGGGTATTGTTCGTACAGGTGCTCCAGGCAGTGCACGTCCAATTTTCAGTGCAGGTACCGACGCAAGACTGGGAAGTAGAAGGCCTGTTCAACGTGGTACCGCACGAGGACAAATCGGTGCAGTTACGAGATTGGGATCCGAGAGAGCACTGACTCCAGTTGCCGCAAAACCAGTTCTCGGCGCACCCTACGCTGCAACTTTGAAATTGAGAGGGTCTATTCGCCGCGGTGCCGCATTTATTTTTGTCAGTACAGGTTCTTGTTTGAGATCCACCCTGACAGGTACTCCACGCGCTGCACGTCCACGATTCGCTGCACGTGGGTTTGCACGTGCCACAGTCAGACGGACACGAGGAACATGTTTCCCCAAGCTCGCAGGCAAGATTGCCGCAGGAAATTTGTTCGCACGAGCGGGAAATTTCTGGTTTACCAAGATCAGAGCCGCAGCTGTTTTCATCAGTACAAGTCCTAAACTCCTTGCCATTCAAGCAGTCAGACCATTCCGAACAGTCCCAGGA
This sequence comes from Patescibacteria group bacterium, assembly GCA_038063175.1. Lineage (GTDB taxonomy): Bacteria > Patescibacteriota > Minisyncoccia > UBA6257 > 1-14-0-10-40-38 > JBBTVP01. The sequence goes on along the minus strand of JBBTVP010000002.1, from coordinate 14,264 downwards.
CGAAGTGCACGAAGGTGGTGGACCAGGTGGGGGCGTCATGCCTCCCGGCTGGTTCAAAAGATAGATGCCAAGACCGGCAACCACGATGAGTGCAAGCGCGATGAGAAAAATATTAGACGGCCGCATGGTGTGGCTTTGAAAGAAATTATAGCACAATTTCTGTCCACACGTGTGCTACTATTTCCCTATGGCAAACCAAAATCTCGAGGAAGCTGATCGGTTTCAGAGAGAGGTACTCGAGCGCGTGCAAGAAATCCAACGGATGCTCGACCGCGAAGCGATCGGTTACTATAGGAACGACCGCGTAGATGACCGACAAGACGCATATGAAAATCTCCGCGGGCTTCACACCTACCTCAAGCGCGCGTACCAGGAACTCGACCGCCTTTTAACCGACATCGAACGGAGACCGGAGTACGAATAAAAGGTGGATTCCCATAGATCCTTTGCTTTGGAGAAGGTTTCTTTTTGGGGTATTGACATAATATAAATCTATGCTATTATATATGAAGCACATACCAAGGAGGTCCCCGTGCGTAACTGGCTCTCTCTCGACAAGCAGGTGTGGGCAGCGAGCATTCTGAACGCCGTCTTCATCTGGTGGCAAGTCTATGTCGCTTGCACCGTAAAAACATCCGAAGGAATGTCGCTCTTCATGTGGAGTGGATTCCTCTGGGTAGACATTTTTTTTGTGGCCGTTGGTCACAGAGACAATCGCAGAGGGATGTTTTGGGGAATGGGATTCAGCGCTCTTGGCTGCATCGCGATCATTCTCCGCATCCTCTACCTCCGGTCATAAACCATGAGGCAGAAAAAACACCGACCCGCTACAGGCACATGCCCGGCGGGTCGATTCTTTTCTATAAAAAAATTTTGCGGAAGGGGTGATCCACCAGCTGGCGGAGAACTCACGGTGCCTTGCGGCACGCCGCATTTCAAGTGCGGTGGGGGTGAGATTCGAACTCACGATGCCATTTCTGACATAGCAGTTTTCAAGACTGCCGCCTTAAACCACTCGGCCACCCCACCAAATTAGACCCCTGCCTGCCGGCAGGCAGGACTCTGCCACCCTTCCGCAATAAACACTATAAGAAAAAGCTATCTAAATCAAAGGGAAAGAAACTTCCTTACTTTGCCGTCCAAATCCCCTGCTCCCATAAACACTACGACCGATGTTGTTTTGCGTTCGGGTTCAATGAGTTTCATGAGACGCGGCACGCTTTCCTCATAAAACGTATCTGGTTTTCGTTTCCTGATTTCTTGGGCGAGCATGAACGCGTCTTTCCCCTTCCCCTCTTCCCGACCCGAGACGCGGTACGTCGGAAAAATCACCAGCTGATCTGCACCGCCAAACGCTTTTACAAAGTCTCCAAATAATCTCGTGAGTCGGTCTACTTGGTGCGGTTGGAATACACACACGATTCTGCGGCCAGGAAATTTTTCCCGAAACGCAGAGAGTGTTGCTTTTATCTCGGTCGGGTGGTGCGCGTAGTCAGAGTACAACTCAACCGATTTAAGCGGTGAGTAATTGGTGGTAAGTTTCTCCATTCTCCGCCATGAACCGCGATAGCTATCAAAAACTTTATCCGCCGCCTTTTTCGGAATTCCTAAAAACTTTGCTGCCTGCCACGCGGCCTCGGCGTTCAGCTGGTTCATCATTCCGGGAATAAGAAGCTTCCGCTTCCTAAACTTTCCTTTATTAAAAGGAATCGTGATCACTCCGCGCCTCGCAGAAGCTTCTGCGAGCACTCGGAGCGCGGGATCGGCATAGTTATATATGAGCGCGCCTCCTTTTGGAATATGCGCAAGATATTTTTTGAAACCGAGCACTACCCCGCGATATGTCCTATAGGTATCAAGGTGTTCCTTATCGATGTTCGTTACCACGACTACCTGCGGCGCATAGTGGTGGAACGACCGATTCCATTCATCTGCTTCGATCACGAGGTATTTCCCTCCCCCTTTCCGAAAATTACTGCCGTCAAACTCTTTAAGCTTCGTCCCCACGATAACGGTAGGATCAAGTCCCCCGTGGACGAGCATGAGCGCGAGGAATGAAGTAGTGGTGCTTTTCCCATGAGAACCCGAAACCGCGATGGTAAAACGATGCCGCGTGAGGTCGCCCAATGCCTCGGGATAACTAAGTGTTTTTATTCCTAGCTCGCGCGCCGCAGAAAGATCTTGACTCGAATCCGGCACCGCCGCGGAATATACCACCAGTTCAGTTCCCGATTTTATATTCGGTATGCGATTCCCGATGGAAACCCGAATTCCGTCACGCTCGAGATCTTCAGTCACTTCGGATGCCGCAATATCCGATCCGTAGACATCCCATCCGTCCGCAAGGAACGCACGTGCGAGTGCGGAGATTCCAATTCCGCCGATTCCGATAAAACAAGCGCGCTGCATGAGCGAAATCGTAACACGTACCCATCGCATCGTTCAAACCTTTTTTGTTATTCTTAGGTTCATAGTAAGCTAGATCTACATGAAACGAACTATTCCTTGCAAAGATTGTGGCTCTGAAGGAGTAAACCATCGGCTCGAGTTTGCCTTAAATGCCGCGAACTGGCTTATCGACCCGATTACAAAACCACTCGATAACATTACAAACCGGGCACTCCGGCGCCTTGGATCGAACGGCCTCCTCGACCGATGCGCGATCAGTTTCATAAACCAGCTGCATGTGTTTGGGGTTGTTTCGAGCGCACGAGAACCGGACGAGGGCGATGCACTCGCGGTGCACATGCTCTGGAATGAAGCAAAAAAACGCGACATAAAAATGACCGAGTTCCGATTTCGGAACGGTAAGAGAAATGTATTCATCGCAGAATATGCTGGCGAATGTATTTGTTTCGAAGGACTCCCCCGCCCACGGGGTTCAGCATCTGATGCGCTGGCGTGGATGGACAATAAAGGAATTTTAAAAAAGAAACTTGCGCGTGCGGGGTTCCCCGTAGCACGGGGAAAAGCGGCATTCAGCGAACAGGGCGCCCTCCGTACGTTCCGCCGCATCGAAAAACCGGTCATCACGAAGCCGCACGTCGGCTCCGGAAGCCGCCACACCACCATTCACCTGAACGACGAACCGGCGTTTCTCGCCGCGTTTCGAACGGCAAAACAAGTTTCCCCATTCATCGTCGTTGAAGAGGAATTGAAAGGTTCCGTGTTCCGCGCAACGGTAATCGATGGCAAGGTAGTAGGAGTGATTCGCCGTGACCCACCGCAAATTGCGGGAACCGGCCGGAGCAGCATTCGAAATCTTGTCGCACGCGCGAATAGCGATCCGAAACGCAAAGGCCCTATATTTCACCCGATCGCAACCGGAATCGAAGCCGACCAGGAATTGAATCGCCAGGAACTTTCGTGGGATAGCATACCGAAGAAGGGCCAGGTGGTTACCCTGAACCAGAAAATAAATTGGAGTAGCGGCGGTACGACCGAGGACGTCACAGAGAACACTCACCTCGCGAACATAAACCTGTTCGAACGGATCGGTGCGTTTCTCAAAGATCCATTGATTGGCATTGACTTCATCATAGAGGAGATCGACAAGCCCTGGAACGAAGAACCAAAGTGCGGAGTGATCGAAATAAACAGCGCACCGTTCATTGATAATCACCACCTTCCTTTCACGGGCAAACCGCGGAATGTTGCCGGAGCGCTGTGGGATATTGTGTTTCCCGGATCTCGGCGATAAAAAACCGCCTCGACTGAAAATCGAGACGATTCTTTCAAAAAACAGGAAACTAGTGCCCTTTTTTCTGCGTGGTCATTGGTTTATGATACTACACGTTCATTATTGCCCCTGTGGAAAACCATATTGCCCCATGTACTCACTGTACCAGTTGTGGCGGGATCCGAATCCTGCCGCAATGAGTTCAAACGCAAGCGCCGCCGTTTTCCCCTCTCTATCTTTTTCGGGAACAAGTTCTACCACATCCATACCGACTACTTCGAATCGTTTCCCGATATAATTTAGTAGATGCGAAACTTCGCGGTACGTAAGTCCGCCAGAAGTCGCCATAGGAGACGCGGGAGCTACGCTTTCATCAATCGAATCCAGATCTAAACTTACCCACACTTTTTCCGTTTTTTGCCGGAGTTCTTCTGCTGCTTTTGTAATGATCCCAAACCCATGTTCGAGAACATCGAACATAGTAACCGCGGCGATTTTTTCTCGGCGGATGGTGTCGATTTCCGGCTGATCCAAATCTTTTAACCCCATATAGAGAAAAAGCTCTGTTTTTACTTTCGTCGCACGCTGGTCGGCAAGCTGCGCATCCCCAAATCCTAAAATCGCCGCCACGCCCATGCCGTGCACATTTCCCGAACTCGATGACTGCGCCGTGTGAATGTCCGCGTGCGCATCAATCCAGATTACACCAAGATTTTCTCCGACTGTTTCGGCTGCTCCGGGAATCGTCCCTATAGAGATTGCGTGATCACCTCCGAGCGCAAGCACTTTTCTTCCTTTTCTTATTTCTCCACTTACGATCGTTCGCGTCTTATCTGCAACGTTCGATATCTCGGTCACCCTCGCTTCTCTCCCCTTTTCTTTTCTAATTTACGCAACCGAAATCTCGGGGAGGACTTCTATTTCAAAACCAGACTGCGCGAGCGAGCGCGTGAGACCACGCTGAAGGAGATACTCCGGAGCGCCTGCAGTGCCAGCCGCATCCGATCCGATTCCCATGGGAATCGGGAGTATCGAAATGATGCCACGTTTTCCGGATGAGTATTCGAGAAAACTTAAATGATCCATGAATTCCTAGATAATGTGGGTGGACCTAGGGAGAATCGAACTCCCGTCTCCTCATTGCAAATGAGGTGTTCTGCCATTTAACTATAGGCCC
>JBBTVP010000002.1:0-9308 GCA_038063175.1 Patescibacteria group bacterium | reverse complement strand
TGAAACCACTGAATAGTCTTCCTTAAACCCGTCTCAAAATCAACTTTTGGGCGATACCCGAAAAGCTTCCGAGCAGCAGAGATATCCGCGTGAGTGTGACGCACGTCCCCAAGCCGAGGCTTCCGCCGCTCAAGCTCAAGCTTCTTCTTAGTGAATTTTTCGACGAGCCGTTTCACTTCAAGGAGCGTGGTCCGCTCGCCGTGAGCAATGTTCACCGCTGCGCCTTTCAAAGGTTTTTTCGAGAGCATCGCGAGAATGTTCGCTTCGATTACGTTTCCCACATAGCAGAAATCTCGAGATTGATTACCATCGCCTTCAAGGTAGGGACCTTTGTGAGAAGTTGGCGCATAGAGCGTCTCAAGCCAGGCACAGATCACTGTCGAATATGGAGAATCTCCATACTGTCCCGGTCCGAATACGTTGAAATAACGGAGTGATACCGTATCTACTCCGAACAGGTCTGAAAAGATTTTACAGAACGGTTCACCGGCATATTTCTGTAGTCCATACGGCGAAACCGGGTTCGGAAGGTTTTCTTTTTCTTTGGTAGGAAGTTTTTTCGCGCCGCCGTAGATTGAAGATGACGACGAGTAGATGAATCGTTTCACACCGTAATCCTTTGCTTTCTCAAGGAGCGCCACAGTACCTACCATATTCGAAATCGTAGTCTCCGTAGGATGCTCCACGGAATACGCCACCCGCGGCACCGCCGCAAAATGGAATACGTATTCTGGTCGGTGTTTCGCAAAAATACGCTCGAGAAGTTTCAAGTCGCACACCGATCCTTCATAAAACACGGTGGTGTTATCTACGCGGTCGCGGCGGCCAGTCGAAAAATCGTCGATGCAGACGATTTCCGTTTTCGAAAACTGCTTTTTGAATTCGGATACGAAATTTGACCCGATGAAGCCGGCAGCGCCGGTCACCAAAATTGATCTTGGCGTCATATGATTATGAACCTAATACATTAGTTAATAGTTTCATAATTCTCATCCTTGCCATCGCCCATAAGCTTAATGTCCGCACCGCTAAGCCGCGGCGCAGGGCGAGCGCAGCGGCAACCCCACCGAACCCGCCCCCGACGATAAGAATCTTTTTTCTCCCTTCCAATGCGGAGTCTTTCTGATGCATTATTATTTCCTTTCTATGCTCGAGTTATGCATCCACACGTAGTACCACGCGAACACCCACGCGAACACAAACATGTAGATAGCACCAAGCATTACACTCCCGAAGTTAATCCAGGTAAAACCAGGTAACGTCTCGAAAAGTGCATGGTGAAGCTCTATTCCGCGCACGCTCCGAATCGGCAAAAATCCACCCAAAAGACAAAGTGCATAGGCAACCTCCGCGCCAAGCACGCATTTCCATCCATATCTTTTTAATGAGAGTTGATCCATATGTTTTCATTTATATCTACATAATGTCCCTTTTCTTCTCTTCGAATTCTTTCTTGTCTATCTCGCCTTTCGCGTACCGTTCTTTCAAGGTATCATGTGGGGACTTTTCATCTTGTGATCCAGAACGGTTCCCTCCCTGCACTTGTTTCACGATCCAAACCAGGAACACAATGAAGAAAACCCAGAAGATGATCATCATGAATCCCCCGCCAAATCCCCATCCAAGCATATGATTATAGTATAGACTATTCATTTAATTTTTAGATCCCGCACCCGACCTGTGCACGCGCCTGTTTTACTGGTGCTACCGCGCCGACACCACACCCACTTCCCCCCCGAAGTTCGTTACGAGGTTCGACCTGGGAAGAAATCCTGGCGTAGCCGGAACTGCTCGAGTAGTCAGCTCCAAGAACTTCTTTGGGACTTACATTGTTCCAGTCAACTCCATTCTTTTCCATATATGCAGCAATGGTGAGATAAGTATCCGGAAACCAATATGAATTAGCGGTTAATGCCGCCTTCCACATTTCCGCTTCGCCTACGCCCTGTGATGCCATAAGCTGAAGAAGCCCTAACATCGCCATCCCATGGTTACAATCCGGAAAGTGCGTGGAATTGCCGCAACACGGCCGGTAAATGCCTTTCGAAATTCGGTCAACGAGTTCCTGCTGTTCGTCCGTCAAGCGAAAGAATGAATGCTTGCTGTAGTGATCCATCGCATCTCCTTTCGCAACTGTCCAACCTGCCGTCGAAGCAAATCTGCCTGCTCCGCCGTATTTCGGATCCATCATTTCCCCGAAATCGAGAACCGGATTTTTACTCCCAAGACCGAGCGCCCAAAGCAGATTCAAAAGGTAGCCGGCGTTTTCTTCTGTTATTTTCAGTTTACCATTAGTTTTCCCGGTAAGCAGTTTTTCGTATTCTGGGGTGAAATTACCACGTTCTGCATAGATGGCTTTTAGTTTTTCTGAATCAATAACCCCTGCTTCCACAAGCTGAACTCCGATGTCTCCCCAAGTAGCCGGAAGCACTACCCCGCGAGATGGCAATACTTTTTCTTCGGTTGGTGAGGCGAGACTCTGATTTTCTTCACTGACAGTATCGCTTGCGCTTAGCCCAGCGGTGTAGATCAATGTGCTAGAGAGAATCACAACGGAAATAAGAATACTCGCCGGAATGAAGTAATCTCGCTTCTCTTGCGCTTCACGTGTTTGATTTTCCATTTATTTCTAGTTTTCGTCGCAGCAGTCGACGAGATTGTTTGTAATATCCTCGATCGTCCATGGCTTCTTAGTGCTCGCGACGAGAGCGGCTTCAGCCGCAGCAACCTCGCGAAGACCCGTTACGTCAATAAGCTTCAGGCGAAGCGCCCAGAATAGAGAGAATATCTTATTCGCTCTTTCGAACATTTCGATCGCTTCTTTTCCTTTGCCATGCGCGTGGAGCTTTGTACCCACTTCCATAAGACGCATGGTAGTCGCAAGCAAATGTTTTGACACGCACCACGTCTCTCCTTCATTTTTATCCACGAGTTTCGCAAGCAGTTCCTTTCTCATATTCCGCACCTCGCCCAATAGGTCGAAATACTCTGGTTTCTTTGTTTTCACTCCTGTGAAAAAGAAATGTTCTTCGAGACTTACGAGATTCATAACCGCGAGACTCAAATCTTCTTCAGTAGAGAGATCCACGCCTCCATTCTTCTTTCTTTCCTCAATGCGCTGCATGAGGATACTAAGTCTTTCTTTCATAATCATGGGTTAGAGAACGAATATGAGGAGCGCGAGTATCACCATAGCGATACCTCCCCACATTCGCATATTTTTATTTTCTGCATTTTTCCAAGCCGCCACTTTCTCGAGAAGAGCCGTATTACTCGCAATGAAGAGAATTACGACAAGCGGGAGGATGAAGATTAAGTTGTAGAGCACGAGGTATCCAAATCCCGCGAGATAAGTATTCTGATCATGGAGAAGGCCGATCGTCATAAGGTAGGGACCGCCCGTGCACGGGAATTCACAGAGACCAACGAGAGCTCCCAAAAGAAACGCGGTAGGGAGTGATGCCTTCTCCATGAGGATTGCGATGTTCCGGTGCACCACTTGGGGAATCCGGAGCTTAATCGGGAATGACGGAAAGAATGTGTTGATTAAGTTGATTGACCCGAGTGCAAGGAGAAGCGCCGCACCCACCTTCGCCATAAAATGTGGCGTATTGAAGAGGTGGAGCGCCTCGAGGATGCCAAGTCCAATCGACATGTAGACAACGAATACCCCCAGAACGTAGAATCCGCCAATCTTAAGAATCCCCGAGCGCGCTTTCCCAATAGACATAAGGAAAGCAACCGTGAGGAGCAGAATGCCAAACGCGCATGGGTTAATGCTGTCGATAAGTGCCGCAACCGTGAGGAGCGGCAAAAGCCATTCTCCTCCGCCACTTAAGCTCCAAATGGCTTTCGTACCAAGATCCCCAGTCTTGAAGAACACCACCGTTCCGATGAGCAGTACCGCGACACCGATAAGCAGTATGAGTTTTCTGTTCATGCATTAGGGAGTAACCATTGCCGAGAAATTAAGCTCGACTGGCGCACCGGCGTTATTCTCGAGTGTGATAGTGCGCGCGATTCGTCCCACACCCGCGGGGCCGTGAGCCGCCGGGTCAAACACCGCTTCAACCGTTGCCTCTTCGCCCGGGTTCACAATCTGATCCACCTTTGGCACAAATCCATGCCCGGGCATGCCGTATGGTCCGAACCGTTTCTCCCCGAGGATTAAAGATGCGGTTGTGCACATACACGAGGTATAGACTTTATTCACGGTCACCGATTCGCTCCCCGAGTTCTTTACCGTGAAATTGTAGCGTACGTCTCCTTCTCGCATGGAGATGGTGCCGAAGTCGTAATACTTCTCACCGAGAACTTCAAGCGTCCCGCTTGAAACTACCTGTCCCCCCTCCTCGCGAGAATCAGATCCAAGACTCGCGGGCGCTGGTCGGGCAACGAGAACAATGCCCCCAAAAACTAAGATGATGATTAATGCATTTACAATATTAGATGGTTTCATGGTTTTTATTTTGATTGAACGCGACACGAAAAATCCCTTAGTAAGGGATTGATGGACGCACGATGAAACCTCGATTGCAGTGAACTAGGTTTGCATCGGCGCCCTAGGTGAGAGCTGGGCTATTTTCGTGGAGCGCTAACCAGCCGGTCAGTTCACGAGCAAAAACTGGATTAAACGGACTAAGCCAGGGAAACCTAAAATATAAAAGATCAGATTGCGACACGCCTATCTTTCTCGATAGTGATAAAAGAACAATACTTACAATTAAAAATACGAGCGCGTGAAGCAAAAGAGCGACCGTACTAAAGGAAACGGCGACAAAATGTTTTAACGCACCAAGATGGAATGCGAGGTAAGCAATTGGGGCTTCCTCTATCGGGCAGTCAATTCCCTTCGTGGTTGCAGCAAGGCAACCGTGCCTAGAAACTTCTTCGTTGTCATGATTCATCGCAAATACGCCGAACACAGAAATGGCGACGAAACCGATAAGCAGTAAAGAAATAAGATATACCTTCATGGATGTTAGTTAAATCGGACCTGAAAATTATACATCCCCATCACGCAAAGACCTTGGATGGTGGAGCCAGTCTCTTGCGGCGGGATTTCTATTTCAGTGGTTCCCGATGCAGGAAGAACCGCACCGTACCCAATCTTTGGAATCCGGAGCGCCGATGAGCAATCAAACGTCCCTTGAGTTTTCACCTTGAGTATCGTTGGCATATTCGCTTTCGCGAGCGTAACGCGCGGCGAGTAACCGCCTTTTGCGTCAATTTCAATCACTTGAGTGCCATTGATAATTGTTGCGATGGGAGGCGGTAACCCTTTCGAGGAATTTCCCCAGGCAAACACGATTGATCCCCCGATAATGACAATACCGACAATAGCAGAAAGTGTGACTCGGTTCATAGAAATAGTTTATACCTTTTCTCTATAAGTTGAAAATGGGCGGGATTACACCTGCCGCAGCAAGGATATTCAGAAGGTTAAAGAGCGCAAAAAATACCACGATGAGTCCCGCAGCCTTGAAAAAGGCACCACGCCATGGCTTTTCCATAATACCGGCGGAACTGAAGCTTAAGAGCAAGAGCACCGGGAGAGTCCCGAGAGCGAACACAAACATGGTGAGCGCCCCAGTCCAAAAATTCCCAGTCGTAAGCGTGTAGAATTGCATCGACTGAGTGAATCCGCATGGGAGAAAAAATGTGGCCACTCCGACAAGCGACGGGGTAAGTACATGATTCACGCGTTTCAGCTCATGCACGCGCTTACCAAGAAAACCTGGAAGCGTTGGCTGGATCCGTTTCATCCAGGGAAATACATCGAGAAGATTAAGGCCAAGTACAAGAAGCACGAGGGCGAGCACGAGGTTGAGCACCACGGTGCCAGCGATACCAAGCTGGAAGGCAGAACCAAGGGCTCCGATCACGCCCCCTAAGATGAAAAACGAGACCATCCTTCCTCCGTGAAACATGAGCTGCGGACGAATCTTGTCCCCCCCACGCGCGAAATTCGCAGACATAGAGAGCACGAGCCCGCCCACGACCGCCATGCACGTAGAAACTGATGCGATGAGACCAATCACAAATGCGGTGCCGTACCCTACGTCTGACGTCGTCACGAGATTCACAATGCCGAGTTTCTGGAGAGCAATAAAAACTGCGATGAATGCGAGCGCTGCCGGAATCGCAATTTTGAAATCTACCCACTGAACCTTTGGTGCCTCGGCTTCTACTAATAGGGAATATCCGTGCGGCTTCATCACCTCGCTTAAATCGTGCGCCACTTCTTCCGTATTCTTTTCGCCAAAATTTCCCGTAACTTCTACGGATAGTTTGTCGAGTGATGCCTTTACACGGCTTATACCAGAAACTTCGGAAAGTTCGCTCTCGGTTAACACCACACACGACGCGCAGTGCATTCCCTTCACGTAAAACGTGTAGGTTTTCTCCCCGTTAGAAGCAGATCGCGATCCGACAAGCTCTCCGTTTTGAGAAGAAATTTTGTTTTCCATATTATTTTTTGAAAATTTTAGAATTCTTGACTGCGATCGCGGCTTCTAACGGGGTTGATTTAATGCGGAGTGAATTTCCGACAACCGATACGCTCGAGAGCGCCATTGCGAGACCCGCGAACACAGGGCTTAGAAGTATACCAAAGAACGGGTAAAACGCGCCTCCCGCGAGTGGAATGCCGAGTATATTATATATGAACGCCGCGAAAAGGTTTTGCTTGATCCCCCGCATGGTGATCCGCGAGAGCTGAATCGCCTTCACGATTTTCGAAATATCTCCGTGGAGTAGGGTGATACCTGCTGACTCAATCGCCACATCGGTGCCCGTTGCCATCGCAATACCCACATCGGCCTTCGCAAGCGCGGGCGCGTCGTTCACCCCATCCCCCGCCATCGCAACCACATTTCCCGCCTTTTGGAGTTCTTCAATTTTTTTCAGCTTGTCTTCGGGAAGCGCTTCAGGCACCACGTCGTCTATGCCAACTTCGTTCGCGATCGCGCGCGCAGTTTTTGCATCATCCCCCGAGAGCATCACTACCTTGATGCCAGATTTGTGGAGCCGCGCGATTGCGTCTCTTGATTCCGGCTTCAAGGCATCCGCAACCGTACCCACCCCGAGCACCTTTTCCTTTGTCGCAAGGATAACCGGCGTCCTGCCCTTTTCTGTTTCTTTCTCCAAAGAAGCTGCGTCAAACGAAAGTCCAAGTTCCGCGATGAGTTTTACATTTCCCGCATAGTACTCGATGCCGTCTATTGCTCCGTGAATTCCCTTGCCTTTTATTGCTTCAAAATTACTTACCGGAACAAACGAAGTTTTTTCTTTTTCTGCGTATGCAACGATCGCGCTCGCAATCGGATGCTCTGATTTTTTTTCAAGAGAGGCGAGAATGGAAATAAATTTCTGCTTTTCTCCGCCAAAGCTTTCGAACGACACAAGCTCCGGCTTGCCCTTCGTGATAGTACCGGTCTTATCGATCACAAGCACGTTCACCCGGTAGAGTTTCTCGAGCGTCGCAGCATCTTTGATTAATATCCCCTCCCGCGCACCCTTCCCCACCCCTACGATAATTGCGGTCGGCGTTGCGAGGCCAAGCGCGCACGGGCACGCAATCACAAGGATTCCCACAAACGACGTAAGCCCAAGCGAGAACGCTTTTGTGAATCCAAGTGGACCGCTTCCAAAAAGAAGCCACGCCCCTAAAGCAAGAAACGCGAGCACGAGCACCGTCGGCACAAATACCGACGAAATCTTGTCCGCGAGTGCCTGGATCGGGGCTTTCGTTGCCTGCGCTTCTTCCACCATCTTCACGATATGCGCGAGCACTGTTTCGGAACCAACCTTTGTTGCACGGAACGTAAACGATCCCGTGGTATTTAGGGTTCCACCCGCGACTGAATCTCCAACTGATTTCCCAACCGGCATCGGTTCCCCGGTAATCATAGATTCATCGACGTGCGACGATCCTTCGGTAACTACCCCGTCAACCGGAATTTTCCCCGCTGGCTTCACGATTACGAGGTCGCCGTGGATTACCTCGGAAACCGGAATTTCAACTTCTTTTCCATCTCGTAGAACGAGTGCGGTTTTCGCCTGGAGGTTTAGAAGTTTTTCGATCGCGTCGCCTGTTTTTATTTTCGATTTTGCTTCAAGGTATTTCCCAAGCGCAATGAAGGTGATGACAATGATCGTCACATCGTAGTACCCGATGGTAACGTCTACGAACGGCGCAAGCGTTTCCTCGAATGCGGACACCGCGAAGCTGTAGAGGTACGCGGCAGTAGTACCAATGCCAATTAGGGAATCCATGTTCGCCCTCCCGTAGCGCAGGAACCTATAGAACCCCATGAGGTACGGCTTCCCCACGACAAAGAGGATGTATGTCGCGAGTACGGGTAATAGGTGATGGAAAAATTCTTCCCAAAAAACGGGCATCGCGGCAACGAGGTTATACTTCGCAAAAATTTCCCAACCCATCACAAATACGGCAACCACCGAAATGGGAATTGCGGCCGCGAGCTTCGTTTTCATATCGGAAATCTCCGCAAGTTTTTCCGTTTTTGATTGATTGATCCCAAGATGCGCAGCGTGTTCGCTCTCGGTCATTCCCATCTCTTTCGCGGACTTTCCGTCATGGTCGGGCATGGGCATTGCAAACGAATACCCAAGCGGCTCTATTTTTTTCGAAAGCGTCTCGGGATTTGTTTTTGTCTCGTCGAAATCAATTTTCGCTGTTTCGGTACCGTAGTTCACTTCTGCAGACTGAACCCCTTCGGCTTTCTTCAATGTCTTTTCGATATTCACCGCGCAGCTCGCGCAATGCATCCCCTTCACTTTGAAAATTCGTGGATTCGCCATGTTAGTTCGAAAGATTATAGATCTTCAGGAGTTCCTGGATCGCCTGCGTTTTGTTGCCTTTCAACTGCTCAAGCGCACAGGTATCTAAATGTCCTGCGAGGAGTTCCTTTTTTACCGACTTCAAAAGCCCGATCGCGCTATCCGTTTGCTGGATGATTTCGATACAGTATGTTCCGTTTTCAATCATCTGAACTACGGCCTCAAGCGTTCCTTTTGCCTGCTTCGCGAGTTTTAATGATTTTTCCTTCTTTGGCGAAAGTTGTTTTGCCATATGGTTATTATAACCTACTACCTAGGTTATAGGTTATCCCAGGGAAACGCAAGTGAGGGTGTGGATAACTAAAAATGCACATATAACACTCCCGAGCTATCTAAAAAATATTGACAATACAATATCTATATATTATACTAATAATAGCCCTCCACAACCCGCCATCCCCCCTCAATCCGAACACCCTCACGTGCGGTGTTTTTTGTTTCTC
>JBBTVP010000001.1:0-8455 GCA_038063175.1 Patescibacteria group bacterium | reverse complement strand
GTTCTCTTGAGGCAATCGAGACTCGGCCAGGCCTTTCCCAATTCGAACCGGAAATGATAAAGGATCGCATCTTCGGTATTCAAAATCAGGCAGACATTGTAGTGGTGCTTCCGCACTGGGGCGAGGAATACGACACGAGTGCGAGCGAATTTCAGCGCCGATTTGCACGGGAACTCATGAACGCCGGAGCTGACCTTGTCGTCGGTCATCACCCGCACGTGGTGCAGGAGGTTGAGCCATACAAACAGGGTTGGATTGCATACAGTTTAGGAAACTTCGTGTTCGATCAGCGGTTCTCGGAAGACACGAAGCAGGGGTTGATGCTCCGAGTGAAAATTCAAGACAGAAAGATTGCGTCAGTTGAAAAAGTGAAGATTGCGTTCACGGAAACCTTCCAGCCAGAGGTGGTAGAATAAACTATAATGAAAATCTACCTCGCTTCCGACCACGCCGGCTTCAAACTCAAAGAAGCGCTGAAGAAATTTCTCACAGGTCCTGGGTACGAAATCGAGGACTGCGGTGCATTTTCGCTCGACCCAGAAGACGACTACCCCACATTTGTGCGTCTCGCGGCAAAGGCAGTTGCTGATGACCCTGATCGAAGGAAGGCAATTATAATCGGAGGATCTGGACAAGGAGAAGCAATGGTCGCGAATCGCTATCACGGGGTACGCGCCGCGGTGTTCTACGGTGGACCTATCGACATTATTAAACTCTCGCGCGAACATAACGACGCGAACGTACTCTCCCTAGGAGCGCGGTTTTTGCCGGAATTCGAAGCATTGAAGGTAGTGGAACTTTGGCTCAAAACTCCGTTTTCAAAAGAGAAGCGGCATCAACGGAGGATTGACAGTTTCTGATTTGAAGAGCATAGTATTCTGAATCTTTCAGCTCGCGTGAAGCTGCAAGATCAGTTCACTGCTCTTCATAAAGAAGGAGAATTCCTGTGCGGGACAATGTTCAAACCCAGCAACCGAAAACAAAGAACTGGTTTTGGATCGGTGTGCAGATTTCGTGTTTGCTCGGGCTCATTTACATCTTCTCTTCCCCTATACCGTTTGTGCGCGGCAGCTCAATGGCGCCGCGCATCCACGACGGGGATCGCATCTTCATCGATCACTTCTACTACTGGTTCCACGAAGTGGGACGAGACGATGTCATTGTGTTTGATCATCCACTCTTCCCATGGTTAAGCTGCATCAAACGCGTGATTGGCGTGCCAGGTGATGAAGTTGTTCTCGAGAATGGCCATGTATGGGTGAATGGAGAAGAATTGAAAGAACCCTACGTTGACACGCCTGACTACTCGGCGCGAATGAGTACCATAGTGCCACCCGGACGCTTCTTTGTACTCGGCGATCACCGTCTGCGTTCAGATGATAGCTGCGACTTCGGATTCGTGCCCTCGGGATACATTGAGGGGAAGGTTAGATTTCAAATCTGGCCGCCAGCGCGAATGGGAACCATTGATTAAGTGTCGCGATTCGTCGCGGCAACTCTCCCGAACACACGCCGTGGGATTTCACAGTCCTATGGCGTTTTCTTTATCCAAACAAACCGGTGTTATACTTTTTCTATGCACGTAATCCCTGCGGTGAATGCGGTAGATCGAATTGAAACAGAACGGCAGCTCCGCATGATTTCCGGATTCGCACACTGGGTGCATCTCGATGTGGTTGATGGTCGTTTTGCACCGAACGTGACGTGGGGAAGCCCTGATGAGATCTTAAATCTCAAAAATCAAAGCCCAAATCTTAAAACAGCGCATTTCGAAGTTCATTTAATGGTGAAAAATCCAGAGGAGGTTGCAGCGGCATGGGCGAAAATTTCTGACCGGATCATTGTGCACGTCGAGGCAATGCATGACCGGCGCGTGATTTTGAAGTCCGCGAGAGATAACGGCGCAGAAGCAATGCTCGCGGTAGCGCCTGGTACGCCGAATGCACGGCTCGCCCCGCACCTTGCAAGCTTTAAATTTTTTCAGGTACTCGCGGTGCCACCGGGAAAAGCGGGGCAAAGATTTGATCCTGCCGCAGTCGAGCGCATCAAATTTTTGAGGACTCGCGCGCCGAATGCTATAATTGAAGTCGACGGTGGGATAAATCCGCATACCGCAGTGAGCTGTCGCGACGCGGGCGCACACATTTTTGTAGCAGCATCGTATATTTTAGGGAGTAATGATCCCAAGGAAGCGTACGAAGAACTATTACGAGCCACGAGCCACTAATCACTATCCGCGATGGAAAACCTCCACGAAGATAAAATAAAATTTCTCGAAGAGAAGGCGAACGAAATTCGAGAAGATTTAATTGAGACGCTTCTCGAAGCTGGATCGGGCCACTCTGCTGGTCCCTTGGGGATGGCAGACATTTTTACCGCATTCTATTTTCATATCCTCCGGCATGATCCGAAGCGCCCTGACTGGCCGGATCGTGATCGGCTTGTGCTCTCGAACGGTCACATCTGTCCCATCCAATACGTTACTATGGCGCACGCGGGCTATTTTCCAAAGGAAGAGCTGAAGACCCTCCGAAAGCTAAACACCCGGCTCCAGGGCCACCCCCACCGGGGAACGCTTCCAGGACTTGAGTCTACCTCTGGACCCTTAGGTTCGGGGATATCGCAATCGATTGGTATGGCGCTCGCCGCGCGCATGGACAAAAAACGGCATCACATCTACTGTCTCACTTCGGACGGGGAACACGACTGCGGCAATACCTGGGAGGCGGTGATGCTTGCAGGAAAACTCAAACTCTCAAACCTTACGGTCGTCATCGATCGGAACAATATCCAGATCGACGGAGTTACCGAAGACATCATGCCGCTTGAGCCATTCCGTGAAAAATACGAAGCATTCAACTGGCACGTGATTGATGTGGATGGCCACGATTTCCACCAGATCATCTCGGCAGCAGGGGAGGCACAGGCAATCTACGAAAAACCTACCTGCATCATTGCGCACACGATTCCCGGGAAAGGAGTAAGTTTCATGGAAAATGACTACACCTGGCATGGTAAACCACCGAACCGAGAGGAAGCATCGCGTGCACTTATAGAGCTTCGTACGATCGGAAGAAAAATAAGGTCGGAACATCAATAATTAAGCGACATGTTAAAAGTGACAAGTAAAATGGCAGTTCAAGAAGAATCATCCGTTCCTTGTCGCATGTCACATTAACCATTTAACCATTACCCCTATGCACAAAAGCACCCCACGCGATGTCTTCATGTATCTTCTCGCAGTCGCCACGCTTTATTGGAGCTCATTCAATTTTGTACGTCTTGTGTTTGAACATGTAAACGCTGCGTTTCCCGATCCGCTGAATTACTACTATGATCCCGCCTCCGCGATGCGGTGGGCAATCGCGTCCCTCATCATTATTTTTCCGGTGTACCTTTGGGTTACCCGCTTTCTTCGTAAGGACATCGAGAAAAATCCAGACCGCGGAGAAATTAAAATCCGCAAGTGGCTTATCTACCTCACGCTCTTTCTCGCCGGACTCCTCATCATCGGTGACCTCGTGGCACTCGTGCTGAATTTTTTGAATGGTGATCTTACCATTCCGTTTCTTCTCAAGGTGGTGACGGTGCTCGCAATAGGAGCGGCCATTTTCCGGTATTACTTCCTTGATCTGAACGCTGATAGAAAATCGATGTCTCAAGGGAAACTCTTCGCGTGGGGTGCGATCGGCGCGGTCGCGATCGCGGTTATTGGCGGATTCTTCGTTACCGGTTCCCCGTTCACCCAGCGACTCGTGCGGTTCGACAGCCAAAAGACGCAAGATTTAGCAAATATCGAAAGCTCGGTCGTGAACTATTGGCGAGAAAAGAATCGTCTCCCGCAGAATTTAGACGAGCTTCGCGACAGCATTTTGGGATTTGTGCCGCCGCGAGACCCGCAAACGGGTGAACCCTACACCTACGAAGTGAAAGGCGCGCTTATCTTTAAACTCTGTGCAAACTTCAATCTTGCCTCACGAGAAGATGGGATATCAAGAACTCCGAAGCCATTTGAACCTGAAAGGGAACTTGAAAAATGGAGCCACCCAGAAGGGGCATATTGCTTCGAGCGCACCATTGATCCTGAACTACACGGGAAAGATCTTTTTGCGCCCATTCAGTAACGAAAGGTCGCGTAGTGTTAATTACAACGATATAATGAAAACATCTCACGAACACGGGTGGAGCTGCAGCTGCTGGCGGCTCTTCGGTGCGATCCTTTGGGTCGCAGGAGCGGTCGCGCTTGTCCTTGCGTGGGTTTCAGTTTCGAAAGGAATGGTCTTAGGTATGGACACGAGTCGCTGGTACGCGAATGCGCTGATCCTCGCCGTACTCGCAATTCCTATGAAACTCAAAGGTCGCGGCATGGAGTGCGAGTGCGGAACGTGTAAATAGTGGGCACCGCCACTAGCCACTGGTTATTAGCCACTAGGATTATCGGAGCGAATTTCTATTTATTGAAATCTACGAGTGGCTATTGGCTAGACCCTAGTGGCTGAATGTATATGTTAAACCCCGACGCGAAATTAAATCCGAATATTTTTTCGGATAAACCAGACGAGAAACCGATCCGAGACGGGTACGGCGATGGCTTAGTGATCGCAGGCGAAGCAGACAAGAATATTGTGGTGCTCTGCGCTGATCTCACTGAATCTACCCGTTCTGAAGGGTTCGCAAAAAAATTCCCCGATCGCTTTATTGAAATCGGGGTTGCGGAGCAGAACCTTGCGACCGTTGCCGCAGGTCTTGGAGTTTCGGGGAAAATTCCATTCATTTCTTCCTACGCAGCGTTTTCTCCGGGCAGGAACTGGGAGCAGATTAGAACAACGATTGCGTACAATAATTCAAATGTAAAGATTGCGGGTGCTCACGCCGGAATTTCCGTGGGACCGGATGGTGCCACTCACCAGGCGGTAGAAGACATTGCGACCATGCGCGTCATGGCGAATATGAAAGTGCTCGTGCCATGCGACCACCATGAGGCGCGGAAGGCCACGCTTGCTGCTGCGACACTCTGGGGACCCGTCTATATGCGCTTCGCGCGTGAGAAAACTCCGGTCATCACCACGCCCGAAACACCGTTTACTCCGGGAAAGGCGTTAGTCCTGTGGCAGTCGAAGAAACCCGATGTCGCGATCGTGGCGTGCGGCCCATTGGTGTACCAGGCGCTCGTTGCGGCGCGCGATCTAGAAGATGAAGGCGTGCATACGATAGTGATCGACAGCCCCTCCATAAAGCCGATTGATGAAAAAACAATTGTGGATGCGGCAAAAAAATGTGGCGCAGTGGTTACCATTGAGGAGCACCAGGTGATAGGAGGGCTCGGTGGCGCGGTTGCGGAACTCCTCGCAAAAAAAGCGCCCACCCCGATCGAATTCGTGGGCCTTCAGGATACCTTCGGCGAATCAGGTCCTCCAAAAGCGCTCCTTACAAAGTACGGCATGGATGTGAAAGATGTGAAGGCAGCGGTGAAGAAGGTATTGCGAAGGAAATAGCGAACATGATTGAATGGCACGATGTTATGGTATTATCTCGATTGTGCTATAATAAATGCAAAAGAAAGGTCGAATAGATCATGAAGTAGATAGACGTATATGAAGCAGTTATTTTTTATAAAACTCACGCTTGTTTTCGTCTTCGTTGCGGTTGCGCTTGTAGGCGGAGGAGCCGGCGGTGATTCAGTCGGATCCATTCCGCTTCTTTAAGATTTTCGCAATATCATCGAACAACATCACCGCATGGCACACGCGGTGATGTTGTTGTTTCTACTTTACAAAATCAGTGTACGATAGTATCGTCTCGTTGGGTGTTTTTGTGGTGTCTCACGTTCTTTCCAAAACAAGGAAGGGTCAATGACCGTAAGAAAAAGCGTTTTGTCCTCGACTCATCGGCTGTTCGATACGGCTCACTTCACTTTCGTGACGCTTTCGAACGGGATACGGGTGTGGATCCAGACACCGAAGATTCGTA
Source organism: Patescibacteria group bacterium (assembly GCA_038063175.1). Lineage (GTDB taxonomy): Bacteria > Patescibacteriota > Minisyncoccia > UBA6257 > 1-14-0-10-40-38 > JBBTVP01. The sequence continues at coordinate 2,485 of JBBTVP010000001.1, read as the reverse complement.
TTAGTGACGAGGGGATCTTGGCTGCGATTCTCCCCCGTGTGGGAGGAATCCAAGATCCACCGGACAAGAGTGGTGTCAGCCACTACTTTGAGCATGTTCTCTCTCGAGGGACGGAGCGATTCCCGTCTCGGGAGGCGCTTTTCCGGCCAGTGAAGGTGAGAGGTGGAACAGCGGACATAGCGAGCGCAAGAAGTATGTATACATACTGTGCGACATTGCTGCCGATTGAACATCTTGCTACTGCCGCAGAGGCGCTCTACCAGATCGTGGCAGAGCCGCTCATTCGCAGCGAAGATGTGGCAATGGAACAGGGAGTAATCCTCGAGGAGTTAGCGTTGCAGAAAAGCACCGGTCACACGGTAGCTACCTGGCAATACCTCGAAGCGCTCTTCGGGGCGCACCCCCTGCGAACCAATGTGCTAGGAACGGAAGATTCTATTCGTTCCATCACCGCAGAAGATCTTCGTGCCTTTCACCACCGTTTCTACCACGCGGGTAATGTGGAGCTCATCTGTGGCGGTGCGTTTGCCGATCGACCGGATGTGTACAGCGTGTTGGATAAGCACTTCGGTTCGTGGCGCGTTCAAGAAAAAGCTGCCCTGCCCGATGCATCGCTTCTTCCGATAGGAAAGGAGGGATCACAGGTTATCGAGTGCGCAGGTACTCACCGCGACAGTATCCGATTCCTTTGGCTCGTGCCGAAGGTTTCGTTTGAAGATGCGTGTGCGATCGAGATGCTCGCCGCTGCGCTTTCGAGCGGAACCGACTCTCTGCTCCTCCGTGCGCTTCGCGAGAAGCACGGGCTGGGCTACGAGGACAGGTTGGTGCAAGCGTGGTACCTTCCCGATTGCTGTCTCATCCAGTTCTACTGTCCCACGGATCGGCTCCATTTTGAGAGAGTGGAATCGATTTTCCGGGCCGTGCTCGACGAGCTCGATGAAGCTGCAGTGTGGAGTTACCAACAGCAAGCACAACTTGCGAGGAGGCGAGCGTTCGTGAGCCCTTGTGCTGCGTGTGCCCCCAGTAGGTACACGTGGGACTTCGACCTTCCTGATCAAATCGTTGCATACGGATGGCCAATCTCCCACCACGAGTGGGAAAGAAAATCCGACTCCGTATCTACGGAGCATGTTCTTCGGTGGGCACGCTACCTTCTCGATCACAAACCATTTGTGGTCGAGCTCATGGACTAAGGTGTTCCCAAGATCGAATGAACCCCCACGCGCAGCGTTGCACGCGGGGGTTTGCTATACTGAATCGATATGCATTACGACTTCATCGCGATCGGCGACCTCGTCACCGATGCGTTCATAAAGCTCGATAGCAACTTCGCCCACGTAGATATCGACAAAGGGGCGAGGGAAATTTGCATGCGGTTCGCGGATAAAATTCCCTACGAGGCAGTCTACGAGATTCCCGCGGTGGGAAACAGTCCGAACGCTTCGGTTGCGGCCGCCCGGCTTGGACTCCGAACCGGGCTCGTTTCAAATATCGGCACTGACCGGTGGGGAAAGGATTGTCTTGCGGCGCTCAAAGCCGAGGGGGTAGGCAGAAAATTTATAAAAGCCCACAAAGGCAAAAAGACGAACTACCACTACGTGCTGTGGTTCGACAGCGACCGGACGATTTTAGTAAAGCACGAGGCGTACGAATATTCTCTGCCGGACATCGGAGAGCCGAAGTGGCTCTATCTTTCGTCCCTCGGCGCAGCGGGCGATGCGTTCCACGACGAGATTGCAACATATCTCGAAGCGCATCCGAAAATAAAGCTTGCGTTCCAGCCGGGTACGTACCAAATGAAGCTTGGCATCGAGCGGCTCGCGCGGATTTACAAGCGAACGGATGTTTTTTTCTGCAACAAAGAGGAAGCGCAGAGGATTTTGAAAACAGACGGGCAAGATATACTGGTGCTCCTCAGCGGCATCCGCGCGCTGGGGCCGAAGATCGTGGTCGTCACCGATGGACCGGCTGGCGCGTACGCCTACGAATCAGAAAAAATGTGGCACATGCCGATCTACCCCGATCCGAAGCCGCCCTACGAGCGGACCGGCGCAGGCGACGCGTTTTCCGCAACTTTTACCGCAGCGCTCGCCCTTGGGTTTTCTGTCACCGACGCCCTCCGCTGGGCGCCGATCAATTCGATGTCGGTCGTGCAGTACGTGGGAGCGCGGGAGGGGCTCCTTACTCGAGAGCAAATCGAAGAATTTCTCACCAAAGCTCCAGCGAACTATCTCATCCGTCCTATCTGATCTACTTATTCTAGAGCGAGCGCTAGACAAAAATGAATAATTCGCCTGATATAGCTCCAAAACCGAAGAAACTGATATATGTCGTTTTCGCAGCAGCAGCTTTTTTCTCGGTATTTTTATTGATTCTTTGGGGAAATGTTACTTACCCACATTTTAGATCCATCGCTGATTTTATTTTTGCAGACATATTTTATGCGTTAGCTTTTATTACGTTAACTATTTTTCCGTTTCTCCTG